>NZ_JBHWVO010000035.1:0-65800 GCF_042736635.1 Streptomyces sp. NPDC060035 | reverse complement strand
TTCATCGTGTTCAACAGTGTGGAGAACACCGCCGAGGAGCCCTTCGCGGCTCCCGTCCGCCGACCCGACTTCATCGGGGCACGCGACTTCACGCCTATCGGGTGAGACCAAAGACGCGGACGTCCAGGCCGTGGCAGAGCCGGTGCAGCCGCAGCAGTTCGCTGTTCACGATCCACCACTGCGGACATGCCCAGCCGCTCGCGGGTGAAGCACGCAGCCACCCTTGAGCGGCTCCAGGCACTCGGCGCGCAGACGTCCGGCCGTGTCGGTGGGCGGCGGCGCAGGGCGGGTGAGCCTCTTCCGCCGGGTTGCAGCGGCTCCGGGCGGCCGGGGCGAGGGTGGCCGTGACGGTGTAGGCCGGGCAGCGGCGGACCGGTCACCTGGGACGTGATGCGGGATTCGCGTTCCGTGCGGTGCGCGCCGAGGGAGCCCGAGACCCTCGGGTGACGTGTGGTTGACTCATCCGCATGGCCCCGTCTCTGCATCCGCCCGTTCGGCCGTGACCGGTCCGACCTCGGCCACTCGGCCCCGCAACCGCAAGCAGCTCATCGTCGAGGCGGCCGGCCGAGTCTTCAGCGAGCGCGGCTACCACACGGCTTCCATGGAGCAGATCGCCGCCGGCGTGGGTATCACCGCGGCGGCCCTGTACCGGCACTTCCCGAACAAGTACGCGCTGTTCGCCGAGTGCGCCGATCTCATGGCGGACCGACTTGTCGCCGCGCTCGACGAGGTGCCGTCCGGGGCGACATCGGCGGAGGTGCTCACCGCCGTCACCCGGGTCACCGTCGCGCATCGCGCATCGGGCGGCGTGTACCGATGGGAGGCCCGGTACCTCAACCGCGAGGACCGCCGGCATCTCAAGGCGAAGTTCGGGCACGTCGTCGGGCGGGTCGACGAAGCGGTGCAGCGCGAGTACTCATTGCCTGACGAGCGCCTGCGGGCCGTGGCTGCCCTCGGTGCGATCGGGTCCATCACGATGCATCACACCTCGATCGCTCAACGCCGGGCCGAGGAACTGCTGTTGGCGGCAGCGCTGCGGGTGGCCGCGACCGATCCCGCGGCGGCCCGAAGCAGCGCACGCTCCGTCGAACTGCCCGCCCGGCCGGTGCCGCGCACGCGACGCGCCGAGATCCTCGCGGCAGCCGTCCCGCTGTTCGCACGGGACGGGTTCGCCAGCGTCACGAACGGGCAGATCGCGGAGGCGGTGGGACTGGCCCCGTCCGCGCTCTACCGTCACTACCCCGGCAAGGTCGACATCCTGGTGGCGGCGTGCCTTCAGGCGGCGGGACTTCTGGCCCAGGGTGTGGACCGGAGTCTTCACGAGGTGGCCGGCCCGCACGACGCCATCGTCGCGCTGGCGGCGACGTACGTGGCCTACAGCTTCGAGTACACCGAGCTCAACAGCGTCGCCGAAGCCGAGCTCGTCGGTGTGCCGGCCGACCTGCGGCGGCCCTTGGTCCTCGCGCAGCGTGAACACATCGCCGTCTGGGAGCAGCAGCTGCGGCTGGCCCGACCGGAGCTGGACCCGCGCCAGGCCCGGGTGCTGGTGCACGCGGGGTTCGGCGTGGCGGTCGAGGCCGGACGCGGACTGCGGTGGCAGGACAGCCATGACCACCGAGACGCCGTGGCCGCTCTGGTCGTGGGTGCCCTGGGCCTCTGATCGGACACGCCCTGGGCCTCTGAACGGACATCGGAAACCAGGCACGCGCCGGGGCGCCGCGCCGTGAAGCGCCTCGCGTGGAAGTCACCCGGGTGCCCGCCCCTCGGCGTGACTGCCGAGGGGCGGGCACCTGTGGGATCGGATCGGCGACTCAGCCGGCCGACCTGTTCCCGGTCGGGATCGTGATCGGTGTGGTGGTCGTGGAGGTGCCCTTGTTGAGGAACAGCATGGCCAAGGCGCGCAAGAACTGGTCGAACATGTAGAAGGCGCCGGGCATGATGGGCGACAGTCCCTCGCGGAACAGGATGAAGGCCGGCCATGCGGTGCGGATCAGGGCCGCTGCCGCGTAGTCGCGCGGCAGTCCCAGCCAGTCGCCGACCTCGTTGCTGAGGACGTAGCGCACGAACTCGTTCAGGAATCCGCGAGTGACACCGAGATCGATCTCCGCCGTCAGACCGAGCAACACCTCGGCCAGGTCGAGGCCCTCGGGCGTCGGGGAGAGGATCGGGGTGAGCACCTGCGCCGACTGAGCTTCCGCGGCCGCCCAGGTCTGCGGGATGTACTCGTCCGGTACACCCAGCAGGTGAAGAGAGACCTGCCACGAGTGCAGGAAGGCGTCCTGGTCCGCGGCCGACATCGGGACCTTCCAGTCGAGCATCCTCCTGCGCACGAAGGTTCCCAGGCTGTGGAAGGTGACCAGGATGTCGGCGGCGCTGATCGGGACGGCCTCGTCGGTGACCTCCCGCCAGTGCGGCGACTGCGGCAGCAGGTGACGTACCGCGGCGTGCACCAGTCGCGTCTTGTTGGCGGTGACGACGAACTGCCCTGTCGGCTTGAAGGCGTCCAGTTGGGACAAGTCGTAGCCGAACGTGAACGTCTTGGCCGCGCGGTCCTTCATATCGGCGCCGCCTACGGACCAGTAGACGCTTCTGGCCTCCCGCGGGATCACGGTGCTCATGATTCCGCTGCCGAGGCCGTACAGCATGAACAGGTAGGTGTCCTTGCGCCGGTTGAAATCGGCGGCGCGGGCCAGCTTGGCCGGGTCGGCCCAGGGGGGCAGCTTGTTGACCGTCAGCAGATGTGCGGTGAGGTCGGCCGGCAGGCCGCTGGGCAGCGCGTCACCGTTGTTCACCCACCCCGCCATCGCGGTGTTGACCGACGGAACCTGGCCGTTTTCGAGCAGCGAAACCATCAGAGGATCCGTCGCGCTGTCCCAGACGTACTCCGGATCGATACCCGTACCGGTTCGGGCCACCGAGTCCGCCGACGCCCACGCCCACGCCTTGGCGGGGTCCGTCGCGCCCACGAGGCCGAGTGCGACGCCGAGGGACAGGACTCTTCGCCTATCGGGATTGTGCATTGACTTACCCACTTCCCTGCTGGACAAGACAGCGCTATTCACCGTTACTGACCTGCGAGTTGTGTTACCACCACGATTCTGATCTTGCTGAGTGATGTGATTCCTCATTAACATAGCGAGGCGCGCCACCGTCGGCAATGGTCATGACCGACGCTGCGCACGCGGCCATCCGTCCGCGACCTCTTCATCCGCCTGTCCCGCCGAGACCACTCTGGCCGAGCTGGTCCATATCGTGCGGCCGGTGGGCGATCGGGCCCTCCTTTCCAGGGCGGGAAGGAGGCCTCTGGCGCGGGGGACGCCGGTGGACCCGGGCAGCGGCTGGGCGAAGTGCGTGCGGCAAGAGGTCGGTCATGGATGCCCGGGGCCGGTTCTGGAGGGCTCGCCGGACGTGGCGTCGAATGCACGTGCTCGGTGACCTCGCCGCGCTTCCCCCGTATGGCTCCGAGAGCCCCCGCCGACCGCTTGATCGTCGCTGGGCGGGGTAGCGAAGTGGCATGGCCACTGACAACACATCCACTGCTGCGAGCGGGTACGTGCAGCCCGAGGTCGACGTCCGGGCGCTTACCGAGGTGCTCGACGGCGAGTACGCCGAGATCCGCGACCTCGTCCGAATCAACCTGGTGCGGTATGCCTCCGTTCTCGAGGAGGCCGACGAGCTGGGCATGGACGCGTTTCGCGAGCGGGTGCGTGAGCTCGTGGTCGAGATGGCTGCGACGGGCCAGACCGGCATGGGCTTCCCGAGCAGGTACGGCGGGGGTGGCGACATCGGCGCCTCGATCGCCGCGTTCGAGACGCTTGCCTTCGGCGACCTGTCGGTGCTGGTGAAGGTCGGCGTGCAGTTCGGACTCTTCGGCGGCGCGATCCTGCATCTGGGCACCGAACGCCACCACGACGCCTATCTGCCGGACCTGATCACCGGGCAGCTGATGGGGTGCTTCGCGATGACCGAGACCGGGCACGGCTCCAATGTCCAGGCGCTCGGCACCCGCGCGAGGTACGACGCCGCCCGCCAGGAGTTCGTCATCACCACGCACGGCGACCAGGCGCGCAAGGACTACATCGGCAACGCTGCCCGTCACGCCGAGCTGGCGGTCGTCTTCGCCCAGCTGGAGGTGGGCGGGACGTCCGAGGGCGTGCACGCGTTCGTCGTGCCGATCCGGGCCGGCGGCGAGGTGGCGCCCGGCGTCCGGATCGAGGACGACGGCCGCAAGATGGGCCTCAACGGGGTGGACAACGGCCGCATCTGGTTCGACGGCGTGCGGGTGCCGCGCGAGGCGCTGCTCAACCGGTTCGCCGACGTCACCGCCGAAGGCGTCTACGAGAGCTCGATCGCGAACCCCGACCGACGCTTCTTCACCATGCTCGGCACGCTGGTGCAGGGCCGGGTCAGCGTCGGCGGCGCCGGGGTCAACGCCGCCAAGGTCGCCCTCGTGATCGCCACGAAGTACGCCGTGCGACGCCGGCAGTTCGAAGCGACCTCGGATGCAGAGGAGCAACTGCTCCTTGACTACGGTCTGCATCAGCGGCGTCTGCTGCCGCTCATCGCGCGGACGTATGCGTTGCACTTCGCGCAGGACGTCGTGCGCACGCACCTGCACGAGGTCTTCTCCGGCATCAAGGACGACGCGCACGCGCGGCGCCAGCTGGAGTCACGGGCCGCCGGCACCAAGGCGCTCGGTACCTGGCACGCCACCCGGGTCGTCCAGGAGTGCCGCGAGGCATGCGGTGGCGCCGGCTATCTCACCGTCAACCGGTTCGCCGCCCTCAAGGCCGACAGTGACATCTTCACCACCTTCGAGGGCGACAACCACGTCCTGCTGCAGCTCGTGGCCAAGGGCCTGCTCACCCATTACGCGAGCGAGTTCGAGGACCTGGACCAGCTCGGCATGGTCCGCTACGTCACCAACCTCGCCGTCGAGACGGTCATAGAGAAGACTTCGGTCCACAAGCTGCTCGAGCGGGTACGTGACCTGCTGCCCGGCGGCGACGAGTGGGACCAGGAAGCCGGCCTGCTCGACTCGGAATACCAGCTGGCCATGCTCCGCTACCGCGAGGAGCACATGCTCGCCGGCGTGGCCCGCCGGCTCAAGCGCGGGATCGACCAGAAGCGCAATCCCGGCGTCGTCTTCTCGCAGGTGCAGGACCACGTCATCGCGGTCGCCCACGCCCACGTCGAGCGGCTGGTGCTGGAGGCGTTCGTCGACAGGGTGCGTGCGCTGCCCGACAGCGGCAACAAGGTCGCGCTGGGCTTGCTGTGCGATCTGTTCGCCCTGTCGACGATCGAGGCGGACCGGGCCTGGTTCATGGAGCACGGTCGGCTGACCGTCCAGCGTTCCAAGGCGATCAGCCGTGAGGTGAACGACCTCTGCCGCAAGGTCCGGCCGCTCGCAGTCGGCCTCGTCGACGCCTGGGGCGTCCCGCCCGAAATGCTGCGCGCGCCGGATCTGGTGGGCTGATCCGGGGACAGAGCTCCGCTCAGCCACGGCTGGGGGCGCCGGACTGCTCGCCCACGGTCGGGGAGGGGGCGGCTCCCGGGAACGTGCGCTCGCCGGACCGGCCGGCCGGCCTTCAACGCCCTCGCTCCACAGCCCGGATCCCGATCGTGCCGAAGTCCAGCAGTTGTCCGAGCAGGGCATGAGTCCGCCGACGCCGAGCTGCATCAGTTGGCCATCTGTCGGTCATGCTCACCCTCTCGTGCGCTGGGGGCGTCGTGTACTCGTCGGCGCAAGACGGGTCGGGCCGCATGCTGAGCCGCCCGCATCAGTGCCGGCCGAACAGCGATTGCTTCAGTGGTGTGTCATTCACGTTTCACATACCACCGATCCATGGAACATCGTTCACTCACATGATCGAATATTGAACATGTTCTTCGCCCGGTCCGGTCACCTTGCGCCATTCGCCCCCTTCTGGCCCACGCGCCGAGCCGACCACTTCGACGAGATCTGTCGCTGAGTCGGCTTCGGCGGTGACGTGCCTCGGCATGACCCGCGAACACATTCCTCTCCCCAGAACCGCTGCCGCGCGCGATCAGCCGGAGCGGGCTGCCATGAACGCAACAGGGTTGTCCGGTCATGCCGTTCACACGGCTCCTTTGTCGCGCCCATGGCAGGGGTTCCGTGGTCGGCCGCTGGAAGGCGAACATCCATGAGCACAGCGAACCAGACCGGTGTCTCCCGACGGGCCCTGCTCGGCGGCATGGCCGGGACGGTACTGAGCGGGCTGGCCGCGGCCACGGGAGCGTCGTGGCCGACCGCTGCCGCCGCCGAGGCTCCCGCTGGAGCGCCCACCGGACAGAACCGCAGAGCGCCGAACATCCTGCTGATCCTGCTCGACGACCTCGGACGGGGCGAGCTGGGATCCTACGGTCAGCAGGTGATCCGCACGCCGGTCCTGGACGGCCTTGCCGCCCAGGGAGCGCGCTTCACTCAGGCGTACGCGACGCCGTCCTGCGCACCGACGCGCGCTTCGTTGCTGACCGGTCTGCACACCGGTCACGCGCCGGTCAGGTCCAACGGCGACGCCGACAAAGGGCTGCGGGCCGAGGACGTCACGGTGGCCGAGGTGCTCCGGGGCGCCGGTTACGCCACCGGGCACGTCGGCAAGTGGGGTCTGGGGCCCGACAACGGTGACAACCCGAGCCACCCCAACCGCCAGGGCTTCGACCACTTCTTCGGCTATATCAACCAGACCCACGCGCACGACTACTGGCCGACGTACCTGTGGCGCAACGGCGAGCAGGTGCGGTACCCGGAGAACGAGAACGCCGACGTCACCTACGCCACGGACCTGTTCACCCAGGAGGCGCTGGACTTCATCGACCGGAGCCAGGACGAACCGTTCTTCCTCTACCTGGCCTACACCACCCCGCACGCCCCGAACGAGATCCCGAGCGACGCGCCGTACAGCGACGAGGACTGGCCCCAGGGTGAACGCAACCACGCCGCCCAGATCACCCGCGTCGACGCAGAGATCGGCCGTGTCCTGTCCCGGCTCGACGAACTCGGCCTGCGGGACGACACCTTGGTGCTGGTGGCCAGCGACAACGGACCGCACAAGGCGGGGAAGAACTTCGAGCACGTGGGCAGCACCCTGCCGCACGACCCGGAGTTCTTCGACAGCAACGGTCCTTTGCGGGACATCAAGTTCACCGTGTACGAGGGCGGAATCCGGGTGCCGCTGATCGTCCGGCTGCCCGAAGGCCTGCGGGCCGCCGACGGTGTCGCCCCCGGCTCCACCGTGCACGACCCGGTGGCGGTCTGGGACTTCCTCCCGACGTTCGCCGAGGTCGCCGGCGCGCGTACACCGCCCGGACTGGACGGTGTGTCCTTCGTCCCCGCGCTGACCGGTGGCGAGCAGCCCGCCCACGAGTACCTCTACTGGGAGCAGGAGGGCAAGGACCAGGCGGTGCGTTTCGGCAACTGGAAGGGCGTGCGCCTGGAGAACCGCCCCGTCGAGCTGTACCACCTGAACCAGGACATCGGCGAGCGCGACGACCTCGCCGCGCAGCACCCGGCGCTCGTCCGCAAGGTCGAGCGGCTGCTCGCCGACGCCGTGCGGGAGAGCTGACGCGTGAGCTGCTGCACCCCTTCAGCCGGGAGCCGCGACTCCTGCTGCGGCTCCCCGGCAGGCGACGGCACGCTGATCGGCGCCATCACGCTGGGTCCCCCCGGGCCGTTCCGCCCCGCCGCGGCCGACCGCAGCACCCGCGGGCAGGAGCGTCTTCCCGGCGGTACGTTCGCGATGGGCGACGCCCTCGGCGAGGGCTACCCCGCCGACGGAGAGGGTCCGGTCCACGACGTGCGGCTCAACCCGTTCCTGATCGACGCGACCACGGTCACCAACGCGGCGTTCGCCGCCTTCGTCAAGGACACCGCGTACGTCACCGACGCCGAACGCCTCGGTGTCTCCGCGGTGTTCCACCTGACGGCGCAGGCCGAACAGGCCGATGTCCTCGGGCGGGCGACGGGCACGCCATGGTGGCTGATCGTACGGGGGGCCTTCTGGCGCCACCCGAACGGTCCACTGTCGTCCGTGGGAGATCTGCCGAACCACCCGGTGGTCCAGGTGAGTTGGAACGACGCGCAGGCGTACTGCGAGTGGGCGGGCAAGAGGCTGCCCACGGAGGCCGAGTGGGAGTATGCCTCGCGCGGCGGGCTGGCGGGCAGCCGGTTCCCGTGGGGTGATGAACTCACCCCACGCGGACGGTGGATGTGCAACATCTGGCAGGGAACCTTCCCCACGCACAACACCGCCGAGGACGGCCATGTCGCGACCGCGCCGGTGAAGTCCTTCCGGCCCAACGGCTTCGGGCTGTGGAACATGGTCGGCAACGTGTGGGAGTGGTGCGCCGACACCTTCACGGCCGACGCCTACGCGGCGCGCGCCGACCAGGCCCCCGTACACGACCCTCGGGGTACCTGGCACGACACGAGCCCGTCCGCTCCACGCGTCATGCGGGGCGGGTCCTACCTGTGCCACGACTCGTACTGCTACCGCTACCGGGTCGCCGCACGGTCCAGCAACACCGCCGACTCGGCCGCGGCGAACATCGGCTTTCGCTGCGCCAACGACGTCGGCTGACACCCGCACCCCGCCCTCGGCGGGGCGCCGCCGGCCCCACCTGGACCAAGCAGAAGGAAACTTCGTGAGAAACAGACGTCTCAAGCGACTGGGACTGCTCGCGCTCCCGACGGTACTCGCCCTCACTACCGTGGGCCCTCCGTCCGCGGCCCAGGACAGGGCGGCCGGACCCGCCCGCTCCGACGGCGCGCGTCCGAACATCGTCTTCGTGCTGGGCGACGACTTCGGTTGGACGGACCTCAGCAGTCCGCTGACCAACCAGGGCAACCCGAACGACTTCTACGAGACGCCGACCCTGGAGCGGATCGCCCGAGAGGGGATGGCGTTCGACAACGCGTACGCGTCCCCGAACTGCGCGCCGACGCGGGCCGCCCTGCTCACCGGGCTGTACGCCCCGCGGCCCACCAACAACATCTACCTCGTCGACAACCTCAACCGCGGCGGCGACGACACCCTCCTGGTCGGCCCCCCTCAGGGGCTGCCCGACGAGGACGTCGCGCTGCCCGCGGAGGCGGTCACGGTCGGCGAGCGGCTGCAGGGCGCCGGCTACACCACGGGGTACCTCGGCAAGTTCCACGTGGCGGCGACGCCGTCCGACATCACCGCGGTGCACGGCTTCGACGAGAACATCGGAGGTACGCACGCCGGTGCTCCCGGTGCCTACCACGCGCAGGACGGCACATTCGTGTCGCAGATCGGTCCGGAGCTGGACGCCTTCGCCGCCGACTACACCCAGCAGTACGTCGACGACAACATCAAGCCCTACGCCCACACCACCGACCCTGCCGCCCTCGACGCCCTCGTCGGCACCGACAAGCACGTATCGGACGCACTGGCGGACGCCACGATCGACTTCGTGGAACGCAACAAGGACGATCCGTTCCTCGCCTTTCTGAGCACCTATGCCGTCCACACACCGGTCGGAGCCAAACAGGCACGCGCGGACCTCCTCGCCAAGTACCGGGCGAAGACGCCGGGAACGGGCCCGTCCAACCCCGCCTACGGTGCTCTGGTCGAGGGACTCGACCAGAGCGTGGCCCGCGTGATCGAGCACCTCGAGACCACCGCCGACCCTCGCCGCCCGGGCCACACCCTGGACGACAACACCATTGTCGTCTTCACCGGGGACAACGGCGGAGTCGGCCAGTTCACCGACAACGGGCCGCTTCGCGGGGAGAAGGGCGAGCTGCGCGAAGGCGGGCTGCGCGTGCCGCTCATCGCCTGGAGTGCCAACCCCGCACTGGTGGACGGCAACACCGTCAACCACACCCCGGTGTACAGCGCGGACCTCCACACCACCTTCGCCTCCCTGGCGGGCGCCAGGACACCCGTCCACCAGTCCCTCGACGGCGTCGACCTGAGCCGCGTGTTCGCCGACGCCACGACGGAGCTCGACCGTGACGCTCTCTACTGGCACCTGCCCGGCTACCTCATCGACGACTCCCGCGACCAGCATCCGCAGTCGGTGATCAGGTCGGGCCGCTGGAAGCTGCTGTACAACTACGAGGACCGCTCCTGGGAGCTGTACGACCTGGTCGCCGACATCGGCGAGAGCGACAACCGGGCCGCGCGGGAGCCGCAGGTCGTCCACCGTCTGGGGCACAAGCTGATCCGCTGGCTCGACAGACTCGACGCCCCCCTGGCGACCCTCCGCGACGGCCACGACCCGCTGACCTTCACCGTCTCCGGGGATGTCTACGCAAACGGCCACACGTCCCACTACCGGAACAAAACCCTGGTCGTCGAACCCGGCAAGGAAGTGCCGGTGGTGCTCACAGGCCCCGCGGCCCGGTAGACACACCCGCGCCAACCGCCGACGACATCCCGCCGCCGCACCACGCGCGGACTCCGTCCCGCACCGGATCAGGTGCGGGGCGGGGCGGCACCGGAGGGGGCCGGATCCCTCGCTCACCCGCGCCACCCCACGCAGAAGGAGTCCTACGTGCCCAGCCGCCGACAGTTCCTCACCGGATCGGCAGCCGCCCTCGGTGTGGCCGCTCTGCCTGCCGCCCCGGCAGCCGCCGTCGGCCATGCGGGCGGCAGGCGCCCGAACATCGTGGTGCTTCTGGCCGACGACCTCGGCTACGGCGACCTCGGAGCGTACGGCCAGCAACTGATCCACACACCGCGTCTGGACCGACTGGCCGCTGAGGGAACCCGGTTCACCCAGGCGTACTCCGCGGCGGCGGTCTGCGCGCCGTCGCGGGCCTCACTGCTGACCGGACTGCACGGCGGCCACGCACCGGTACGGGAGAACCCCTTCGGTGGTCCGCAGGGCTCACTCGGGGACGACGACACGACCTTCGCCGAGGTGGTGCGGGCGCGCGGTTACCGCACTGCCTGCATCGGCAAGTGGGGCTTCGGGCCGGAGGAGGCCGATCAGCCAAGCCACCCCAACCGGCGCGGCTTCGAGGAGTTCTACGGGTACATCACCCACGGGCACGCCCACGAGTACTTCCCCGACTACCTCTGGCACAACGGCGAGCGGGTCGAGCTGCCGGAGAACGCGGACGGTAACAAGGGCGCGTACGTCACCGACCTGATCGAGCAGCGCGCCGAGGCGTTCATCACCGAGCATGCGGACGAACCGTTCCTGCTGTACCTGACCCCGAACCTTCCGCACGCGCCGAGCGACATCCCGGACACCGGCGAGTACGCCGACCGGCCGTGGGGCGCGCCCGACAAGGGCCACGCGACGCAGGTGACCCGGCTGGACTCACTTGCGGGCTCGGTCGTGGACACGTTGCGGCGCCTCGGCATCGACCGGCACACCCTGGTGCTCGTGAGCAGTGACAACGGCCCTCATGAGGAGGGCGGCGTCAACCCGGACCTCTTCGACGCCAACGGGCCGTTCAAGGGCTACAAGCGCAACCTCTACGAGGGCGGCCTACGGGTTCCGCTCATCGCCTGGTGGCCCGGCACCGTCCGTCCGGCCGTCACCGACCGGGTCACCCCGCTGATCGACGTGCTCCCGACCCTCGCCGAACTAGCCGACGCCCCGGCGCCGCGCGACATCGACGGCCTGTCGGCAGCCGCCCTGCTCACCCCCGGGCCCGGCGCCGCGCCGCTGCACGACCACCTCTACTGGTACCGCAACGACCCCGGCTCGACGTCGCGGGCCAAGGCGGTCGACAAGGGCCGTATCAATGTCCTCGCCGAAGCGGTGCGCCGCGACCGGTGGAAGGCCGTCCGCTTCGCCCCCGCCCGGGACCGGGGCGTCCCTGACGAGCAGTGGCAGTTCGAGCTCTACGACCTGGCCGCCGACCCGGGCGAGACCACGGACGTACGCGCCGGCAACCCCGAGGTCTCGGCGGAACTCACCGCACTGCTCCGGGCATCCTGGGCGGACGCCTACCACCGCGAAGGGTTCGGCGTGCGGCTCACCGCTCCCGAACTCGCCTTCCCCGGCGAGGCGTTCACGACGACCGCAGTGTTCACCAACGCCTCCGCCCGCACCTGGACACGCCCCCGGCTCAGGCTCACGGTTCCCGACGGCTGGCGGGTCGAGCACGTCTCCGCCCGGCCGTCGGACGACCTCGCCCCGGGCTCGGCCCTGGAGACCACCTGGAAGATCACCCCTCCGGTCGAGGGGACCTCGGCCGGAACCTGGGCGCTGCGGGCCGAGGGCACCGCCCGTCACGGGCGGCACCAGGTCCGCTACGAGTCCCGGCGTGCCATCGCCACACCGTCACCGGCACCCACCACCGACACCTACCTCAGTGACATCCCCTGGCTCTCGGCGACCAACGGCTGGGGACCGGTCGAGCGCGACACCAGCAACGGCAAGAAGCCGGCGGGCGACGGCACCCCGATCAGTTTCGGCGGCGTCACCTACACCAAGGGCCTCGGTGTCCACGCCCACTCGGAGATCGTCTACTACCTCGGTGGCAACGCCTCCCGGCTCACCTCGGTCGTGGGAATCGACGACTTCTCCGCCCGGCAGAGCCCGGCCGGTGGAACCAGTGCCGAAGTCTGGGGGGACGGCGTGCGGCTCTACGACAGCGGCCTGCTCACCGCCGTCGGCGGTCCACGCCCCGTCGACGTGGACGTCACCGGCGTGAGGCTGCTCCGCCTGGTGGTGCGGAACGCCAACGACAGCACGTCCTTCGACCACACGTCGTGGGCCGCGGCCCACGTCCGTGTCGACTGACGCATGAGGACGGCGGACGGCCCCCGGGGTCCGTCCGTGATCCCTGCGCACCAAGCACCCACCCTCCGGCCCCATCACTGGGCGCCGGAGGCGTGGCGAGTGAAAATCGCACATTTCCTGGAGCAAGAATGATGACGAACCGACCGAACCTTCCCAGCCGCCCGTCACGCCGTGCCGTGCTCACCGCCGGAGCCGCCTTGGCCGGCTGCACGGCTTTCGGCGCCACCCCGGCCCACGCCGGGACCGTCCGCCGAACGGTCGGCGCCGGCCGCGGCTCCCTCGGGTCGGGCGCCTCGCTCTACTCCTTGGTCGAGGCCTTCAGCACGTGGCAGCACCGCACCGGAACCAGTGGCGAGGCCGCCTCGCTCCGGTGGCTCGAGCGTGAGCTGCGGGATCTGGGTGCGGCCACCGGCCGCTGGTACTACGACTACCCGCACTACGAGTGGAAGGCGCAGGTCCGGGTCGGAAACGTCAACGTCCCGACCGTTCCGCTGTACTACGAGGGCGTCGGCCGGCTGAAGGGCCGCGCAGAGTTCGTACGGCCCGTGACCACCAGCAAGGACGGCAACGATCCTGCCGTGCTGGCAGCGGTGGCCGAGGCCGCTGCGGCCGGAGCCTCGGTGGCGGTCCTGCCCACGACCAGCACGACGGCCAACTACCCGGCGTACGACGGGCTGGTGGCCTACAACAGCGACCCCGACGCCCCGAAGACCGGCATCCCCACGCTCCTCGTTCCCGGACGGGTCGCCGACAGGATTCAGCGGTACGGAGCCGACGTCGACTTCCGGGCCCGGACCGTTGCGGCGCGTACGTACTGCCTGACCGGCTGGTTCGGCACCCGGACGCCGGTCGCCGACCCGATCGTCGTCACCACCCCCCTGAGCGGATGGTTCAACTGCGCGGCCGAGCGCGGGACCGGCCTCGCGCTGGCGCTGGCCCTGGCCGTCGAGCTCTCGCGCGAGCACCCGGTCTTCTTCCTCGGCAACACCGGCCACGAGCTCAGCAACTACGGTGTGCGCGCCTACCTGGCCGACGGGTTCGACCTCCGGCCACGCGCGGTCTTCCACCTGGGCTCCGCCCTCGCGGCGGCTGCCCCCGGCCCCGACGGGCGTCTCGAACTCACGCCCCGCGGGGCGGCCAGTAACCCGGGCTTCGACGCGGTTCCCGGCCTCGCCGCCCACCTTGCCACCGCGCGCTTCGGCCAGGCCGCCAAGTTCCCCGGCGAGGGCGCGGTGTGGAACCAGCTCCTCGGCCCCTCGGTTCCGCTGCTCTCCCTGGCCGGGAACTTCCGCCAGTTCCACACCCCGGACGACCTGCCCCACGTCACGACCTCGCCCGAGGTGCTGGAGCAGGCGTACAACGCGGTGCGGGCCGCGGCGGGGGACCTGATCTCCGTCGGCTGATGCGTGAGGTACCGCTGCGCGGCTGCCGGTCACTCCACGGCCGGCAGCCGTTCCGCCCACCTTGCACGGAACCGAAGTGATCAGGTCAGCGGAATTCGAGTGGTGGCTGACAGGAAGGGATTGATCGGGCATGCGGGGCCGTGTTGCCGCATTGGCCGGCCGGCGACACGGGACCGACGGCGTTCCTGGGATCGTGAGTCGCTTCGGTGGGATTGTCGGGCGAATGTCCGGACGCACGGACTGAGCAGCGTGCGAGGCGGCCGCATGAGCTGCGAAGGCTGCCGGCAGGTTCTTCGTCTGCTCATGGCACACCCGTCGCCCTACCGGCTGACCAGCCTGAATGCCGGATGCTGGGACCGGTTTCCTGTGCGTGGTCCCAGCATGGCTATGGCTCGCATGTGCTACGCGCCGACTTCGACGCCGCGTGGTCACGGGAAGGGCCCGTTCCGTCGGGGCGGGCCCTCCCGGTCAGCAGCAGGTCAGACGCGGTCGGCTGCGATGAGGAGGTACTGGAAGGACCCGTCCTTGTAGGAGTTGATGAACGCGTCCTCGATGCCCGTCACCAGCGAAGACGTGGCCCGCAGCTCCCAGTAGGGCAGGGTGTCGGGGGTCAGGTCGACGACAGCCTGCGGCACCAGGCGGTTGTCGGCCATGGCGCGCAGGTACTCACGGCGGGAGTGGATGTTGCACTCGAAGTGCGCGTTGATCTGTGAGACCCACTTCGAGGGCTGGCCGTACCGCGGGTTCCAGCAGCCGGTGATGGTCACGTAGCGACCGCCGACCGTGAGGATGCGGGAGTGTTCGGCGAACAGGTCGTGCAGGTCGACGTACATGCTCGACTCGTTGTTCCATGAGGCCGCAGCCGACCCGGTCCCGAAAGGCGTGGCGAGCATGTTGCAGACGCGGGCGCGGACGTGGTCCTGGACGCGGAGTTCGTGGGCGCGATTGTTGGCGAAGTCGGCTTGCCTGGCCGACAGTGTGACACCTTCGACCGTGCATCCGAAGCGCTGGTGCGCCATCACCATCGAGCCGCCGCGGCCACAGCCGGCGTCCACCAGGGTGTCGCCCTGCCCGATGTCGCCGAGGTGCCCCAGGAGGAACTCGGCCTGCGCCGACTCCAGTCGGTGGAGCTCGGCGATCAGCTTTTTTTCGCTCGCGCCGTCCTCGGTGTCGCCGAGTGCTGCGTGGTCGACTTCACCGATGCCGTAGTGGTGGTGGTAGAGCCCGTCGACATCGCCGAGACGCAGGTTCACGGGCCTGGCCTCCCCGTCCCAGTAGCGGGCGATGTCCCCCTGGTAGGGCGTCGCCGGGCGGGGGATACGCAGGGAGGTGGCGGTGGCGGTGAGTTCGGTGTTGGTCACAGATGCATCCATTCTCTTACCAGAAATCGGGCAGGCTGTAGCGATAGGTGTTGGACTGGTGCCAGGAGTGGTTGCCGTCGACCCATGCGGCCACGCCCCGCAGGAAGCGCTGCACCTGCGGCGCGGGGCAGGCGGCAGCCAGGGCCGAGGCTTCGGTCTCGAAGTCGTGCATGAGGTCGTTGTGGACCTCGACCGACTTCAGATAGGCGTCCCGGTCGGAGAGGCCCTCACGTTCGGCGATCACGACGGGCAGGTTCAGGTGCTGGCCCGGAGCGTCGAGTTCCTTCGTGTACGAGTACAGGTCGTTCACGATGGTCGTCGCGTTCCCTGCGAGAGCGATGACCCTCTGCATGGCGGCCTGGGCGTGCAGGTCCGCCGACAGTTCGTAGCCGCCGACCGTGTCGGTGATGGTTGGGCAGGGACGGAAGTTGTTGAACTGGCGCATCGCCAGGTACTCCCACACCTCCGGGACGTGGTCCAGTTGGGCCCAGGCTGCCTCTGCGAGGTACCCCATGTGCAGCCGGGCCATGTCGTGCCGGAGGCGGTCCGCCTGGGAGGGGCTGGCCGCTCGGACGAAGTACTCCATGGCGGAGCGGTAGGCGCGCCGAGGGGCGTCGGCATGGAGCGACTTGGCCCATTGCGGCTGGTACTCCTCCGTCGTGTGCAGGGGGTCGAGGGCGGTGTGCGCCAGCAGAAGACGTTCGCCGAGGCCGATGGGCGAGCCCCCGTGGTCCTCGCAGTAGCAGTCGTCCACCGCGTTCTCCGCCACCATCAAGCGGGTGGCGAGCATCAGGTGGTCGACCGTGGGCGCGTCCGGATGGCAGCCGACCATGTAGCGGCCCACGGAGAAGCCGTCGAACTCCTCCTCCCAGTCCTCGGGATACAGGGCGACCTCGTCCGATGCCCAGGACTTGATCCTTCGGCTGACCTCCTCGACCCGCACGGGGTCGGGCTCGGGCACCGGGTGGTGGTAGAGGCCCGGGACCGGGATGCCTTCCGCCGTGTCTGCCGACGGGGCCGAGGGCGTCGGCGGCTCCTCCCGCAGGGTCAGGTGCAGGCTCGCCGTGCCCAGGCCGCTGGGGCCGCGCAGGATCCGTCCCAGGTCGGCGCTCGGTGCCGGCACCTCGGCTGCCGGGGCGTCGAGGGGAAGCTGGGCGGACGTGGAAATCGCAGGCGGGGCAGGCAGGGACGGCGCGCAGGGCGGGCCGCCGGTGGCGGCGTTGATATCGCAGGCGCGGGCCGCAGCGGCAGCGAGTACGTGCGCCACGAAGTGGGAAGCCGACTCCGGCAGGCTCGACTGTGGCGGTGGCGGTGGCGGTGGCTCAGGCGCGGGCATCCATGGCTCCTTGGTGGGGTGGGCGGCTGTCCCGAAGCCCTTCCGGGCATGCGCGACTGCCCCGGAAGGCTTCGGGGGGTGCACCAAGCCCTTCGGGCTGGGCCTGCTACCTGGGCCAGCGGGCGATCTGCACGTTCTCCATCACGCCGACCGCGTCCGGCACGAGGATGGCGGCCGAGTAGTAGGTACTGACGAGGTAGGACGTGATCGCCTTCTCGTCGAGGCCCATGAAGCGGACCGACAGCCCCGGTTCGTACTCGTCCGGCAGTCCGGTCTGGTGCAGACCGATGACGCCCTGGTTCTCCTCGCCGGTACGCATGGCGAGGATCGAGCTGGTCTTCTCCTTCGTGACGGGGATCTTGTTGCAGGGGAGGATCGGGACCCCGCGCCAGGCCGGGACCTGCTGACCACCGAGGTCGACGTGGTCCGGGTAGATCCCGCGCGAGTTGAACTCACGCCCGATAGCCGCGATGGTCCGGGGGTTCGCGAGGAAGAACTTGGTGCCGCGGCGTCGACAGAGCAGTTCGTCCATGTCGTCCGGGGTCGGCGGGCCGGAGTGCGTCTGGATGCGCTGCTTGAAGTCGGCGTTGCGGAGCAGGCCGAACTCCCGGTTGTTGATCAGCTCGTGTTCCTGGCGCTCTCGCAGCGCCTCGATGGTGAGCCTGAGCTGTTCCTTGGTCTGGTTCATCGGCCCGTTGTAGAGGTCGGCGACCCTCGTGTGGATCCGCAGAACGGTCTGTGCGACGGAGAGTTCGTACTCGCGCGGTTTCAGTTCGTAGTCGACGAACGCGCCGGGCAGTTCCTGCTCGCCGACGTGGCCGGCCGACATCGCGATCTCAGCCTCGCCGCGATGGTTCTGCCTTTGGCGGGTGAGCGACGAGAACTCCTCGAGGTGGTCTCGGAGGCTCGGCGCCGTGGACAGCACGGCCGCGAAGTCGGCGCGTGACAGGGTGAGTAGCGTGCCCGAGGTCTCCGCGGTGGCGGTGTGCTCCCACTGGGCGTCCTCGTCCAGCAGGGCGTTCTCTCCGAACCGGTCGCCATCGGCGAGTACGTCCAGAGCGACCTCGTCGCCGTAACTGCCGACGGAGGCCTGGCTGATGCGGCCGTGGGCGATCAGGTGGAGCTTGTCCGCGGGAGTCCCGCGCTCGACCAGTGTCTCGCCGATCCGGAAGTCGCGTTGGACGCACCGATCGGCGAGAGCAGTCAGCACTTCTACGTCGTCGAAGCCGCGCAGGAGCGCCAGTTCACCGAGTTCACGGGGGATCACCCGGACGTCGGCGCCGTCCTGGACGAACTCCACGCTCCCGTCGCCGACGGTGTAGGTCAGGCGACGGTTCACCCGGTAGGCCCCGCCTCGGGTCTCCACCCAGGGGAGCATCCGCAGCAGCCAGCGAGAGGTGATCTCCTGCATCTGCGGGGCGGACTTGGTCGTGGTGGCGAGGTTGCGGGCAGCCGCCGTGCTCAGGCTGGACTGCCGCGGCAACTCCAGTTGCGCTTCCGGGCTCGATTCAACACTCATCGGGCGAGCTCTCCTTGGTCAGGGCGGTGACGCGCGTATGCGGACGTCACCGGGCAACAGGAGGAAAAGCGGGTATATGAACGGGAATCCGTCCAGATCCAGGGGAACCTTAACGGCCGCTTCGCCCTCTGTACCAAGGGAAATTGCCGACATTAACTCGATGCGATGATCGCGTCCGCATGATGTTTGTCCGGGTACCGGCGGGATTCAGCCGCGATCAACGGCGGTTCCGGCAAGCGGCCGGTTTGGCTCCGGCGGTGCGGGACCGACGAGTCGAGGGGCGGCAGAAGTGTCGTACACCGATGATGCTGCGGGCTGTCGGTCCGGACAGGGCGGCCGCTTGCTGCCGCCGCCGTCCGTATGTGTCACGACCGACCTCACGGCACGACGTCGGAAACACGACAGGACCCAGCCGGGCAACGGCACGGCTGGGGAGCACTCCGATGAGCGCCGTAGCGGCGTGGACGCGAAGAGGGATTGCCGGCCTCGGCAATGTCCGCCAGGGTGGCACGCCGCGTGCTCACCACCGCGCGAGCTGAGGCGGCGACGTCGTCGGATCCCTGTGCGGTGAAAGGTCGGGTTGTACGCCAGGCATGGCCAGGGACGGGGTGCCTGGAGGAAAGTATTCGCTCCACGCACTCCTCTGGGGCACTTGGAGGAACCCGAGCTTCTTCTGGGAGGAGCTACACGTCATGTCTTCGTCTGCTGCTGGTACAGAAGCCGTATCCCTCCGCCCCGTGCGAACGGCGGCTTGCGGAGGGTTCGGGCGTGCCGGCCCGGTTGTCCTTGCGGCGCACATCCGGTGGAGCCGGTGCAACGGCGTGGACGCTGCTGCGTACGGCATGACGTGGTTGCGCGCAGAAGCGTGTCCTCGCTCCGGGCGAACTGGCTTCCAGCTTGGCCGAGCGACCCTGCGGCCTGCGTCGCGCCGGGTTCCCTGGACGACGGCCCGGGTCCCCAACGCTACGGGCGCGGACGGGTTCAGGCCAGCATGCCGGCGCGGAGCTTGCTGAGGGTGCGGGTGAGGAGGCGGGAGACGTGCATCTGGGAGACGTCGAGTTCGGCGCCTATCTGTGACTGCGTCATCTCCTGGCCGAAACGCATCTCGATGATGCGGCGCTCGCGGTCGTCGAGCTCTTCCAGCAGCGGGGCCAAGGCGTGCAGGTTCTCCACCGTCTCCATGGCGGAGTCCGGCTCGCCCAGGATGTCGGCGAAGGTGCGGGACGCCGTGCCCGGATTTTCCCCGATGTCGGTCGGCAGGTCCAGGGAGCCCGCGGTATAGCCGTTCGACGCGATGATGCCCTCGATGACCTCGTCTTCGGTGAGGTCCATGTGGTCGGCGAGTTCCTTCGCCGTCGGGTCGCGGTCCAGGCGGGTGGCGAGTTCGTCCCTCGCCTTGGCCAGATCCACCCGGAGTTCCTGCAGCCGACGGGGGACGTGGACGGCCCAGGTGGTGTCACGGAAGAAGCGCTTGATCTCGCCGACGATGTAGGGGACGGCGAAGGTGGCGAACTCGACCTCCCGGGAGAGCTCGAACCGGTCTATGGCCTTGATGAGTCCGATGGTTCCGACCTGGGTGATGTCCTCCATGTCACCGCTGCCCCGGTTGCGGAAGCGCCGCGCGGCGAACCGGACCAGAGAGATGTTCATCTCGATGAGGGTGTTGCGCGCGTACTGGTACTCGCGCGTGCCCTCCTCCAGAACCTGCAGCTGCTCGAAGAACAGCGCCGACAGAGCGCGGGCGTCCTTCGGGGCCACCTTGCCTGCGTCCTCGATCCAGGGCAGCTCACCGACGCGCTCCGGCGAAACCTCCGAAGCCGACGTCCCGTCAGTCCGTACGACCCCGGCAGTCTGTTCAGTAATCACTTCTTGTTCCCACCCTCCCTGGTGCTGAGCGCGCTTCCTGACGAGCCCGTGCCCCGCCTCAGGAGGCCCATGCGCGATGACGCGAATTTTCTTGCTGTGTGGAAACAGTTGTCTCTGGACATCGTAAGATGAGCAGCGCCGACCACCGGTGCGACCTCTTGGGCGCGCCGCGCTGGATCGGGTACAGGCCCCGTACGCTGGAGGCCGACGGCCGGGGCCCACGGACGGCCCGGGTTTCGGCGCAGCACGATGAGAAACAGGATCACGTGGACAGATTCGGTGCCGTCGAGCGGGAGCTGCGCAAGGCCGCGCCCCATCTGCTCCTCGACGTCGTCACGGCGGCTCTGCGGGAGCAGTACGACGTACAGAGCGTGGAGTTGCGGCTCGCCGACTACAGCATGACCACGCTCCAAGTGGTGTCCGAGGCGCCTCTCGCCGAGCCGGTGCGCATACATGACAGCCCGCAGGGGCGGGCCTTCGGCGCCCAGGAACCATATGTGGAGCCCCGGACCGCGCCGGGCCCGGCGACCGCGCACCTGCCGGTGACCGTCCGGGGCGACCGGCTCGGTGTCCTCACCGTCACGGCGCGGGAGGGCGGCTGGTCCGTGGCGGGCCTCGCGGAGATGCAGCAGATCTGCGAAGCGCTCGGCCACGCGATCCTGGTCGCCGAGCGGGACACCGACCTCTACCTCCTCGCCCGCCGTGCCACGCGGCTGACCCTGGCCGCGGAGATGCAGTGGCAGTTGCTGCCAGGCCGCTCCGTGTCCCGCCCCGAATTCTCGCTGGGCGCCCACCTGGAGCCCGCGTACGCGATCTTCGGCGACAATTTCGACTGGTCGGTGTCGGCCCATCACCTCACGCTCACCGTCACCAACGGTATGGGCAAGGGGATGGAGGCGGCCCTGCTGACCAATCTCGTTGTCAACGCGCTGCGCAACGCCCGGCGCGCCGGCCTCGACCTTCCCGGCCAGGCCAGCCTCGCCGACCAGGCCGTCTACGCCCAGCACCGTGGCGCGCTGTACGCGTCGGTCCTGCTGCTGCGCTTCGATCTGGCTACGGGCGAGGTAGAGGCCGTGGACGCGGGTTCCCCCCGCATGTGGCGGCTGAGGGGACGCAGTGTCGAGTCCGTCGACGTCGACGCGCAGCTCCCGCTGGGCATGTTCGAAGAGACGGAGTACGTCGCGGAGCGCCTGCGCGTGGAGCCGGGCGACCGGCTGCTGATCGGTAGTGACGGTGTCTACGACAGCGTGTCGGCGGCGGGGGAGCACTACGGGGAGCGTGCCCTCGCACGGTCGCTGTCCGCACATCGCTTCCTGCCGTCCGAGCAGGTGCCTCTGGCAGTGCTCCGCGATCTGCGGGACTACCGGAGTGCCAACCCGCTGGACGACGATGCCCTGGTGGTCTGCCTGGACTGGTTCGGCCGGCAACCCTCCACCGGCGACGCGCTCGTGTGACCGGCGCCGATCAGGCGGCCGACCGGTCGGCCGGCCTCTATCCGGTCGACCGCAAGGGTCTCGCCCCGTCGCTGTCCTGCCCCGAGGAGGCGGCCGCGTTACGGAAGGCCCTGAGCCCTTCGAGGAGCGAACGCCGCGCCTTGGCCGGCATGGCGTCGACCGTGGACATCAGTACCTCCTCCCTTCGCATACGCAGGTCGAGGAGATACGCCTTGCCGTGGCTGGTCAGCCGGAGCTCCAGCTCCCGGCGGCTCACCGGGCTGGGGGCACGCTCGACGAATCCCGTGGCCTGCAACCGGTCGCACAGCCTGCTGACCGAGGGGGAGGCCGATCCCAGGGCATCGGCGAGCATCCGCAGATTGATGCCCTCCTCCCGGTCCAGCGTGTACAGCACGCGGAGCTGGGAAGGTGAGACCGGGCCTGTCGGTACGGCTTCACGGCCGTGCTCCCAGAGGACTTCGAGGAGTTCGACGAACTCGGAACCCTCACGGGCCGCATCCCGCGACCGATGGTCGGGTTCGGGTCTCAAGCCCATATTGATGACACTCCGATCCGGCATCGCCTCACTCGTCCGTCTGGCCACCGGACCGAGCAATCGAGCCGGGCATCCGATGCGCTCGTGCGGATGCCAGGACAAGGGTTCCGGGACACACGTGCGGCCGCGAATATCCTACCCCCGTCCGCAACAGACTTCCGGGACCACGACCGACCCCTGATGAGTTCCACATGACAACAGTTGTCGTAGGGTACGGTTCGGCAGTCGACATCTGATGCGTGATCTTCCAGCGGGCCACGCCGCTCCTGCCGCGACGGCGACCCGCTCCCGGCCTGGAGCACTGACACCCATGACGCACAGCCAGACCCTCATCCTCACAGTCGGGCACCCGGCGGATTCGATCGCCGTCCTCACTGTCGCCGGAGAGATCGATGTGGACAGCGCTCCGGCCTTGCGGACCCAGGCTCTGGAGCTGATCAGGCAGGGCAGGCCACACCTGGTCCTGGACATGGCACCCCTGGAATTCTGCGACTCCTCCGGCCTCAACACGATGATCGCCATCCTGCGGTACGCGAAGGACCGGCACGGGTCCCTGTCGTTGGCGGCCGCGCCGCCACACCTCGCGAGGCTGCTGGACGTCACGGGGGTCGGCGAGCTGATACCCGCACTTCCCACCACGGCCGAGGCCCTGACCCGCATCACGATCTCCGGCGGCACGCCGGAGAAGCAGGAAACCCTCTAGGCGGGCACGAGGAAACCCCGCCAGGAATTACCCGGCGGGGTTTCGACTTCATCGGTCTGCGCAGATCGCCGTTGGTTCAGGGCGACCCGCAGTTAGGTGATCAGGTCACCGGCCGACATCTCGACCCAGGTGGCCCCGGGCACGCCGACGAGCCCGTCGGCCCGGCGTCGAGGCGGGGGAGGTCGGTGTCGGCCGGCAGCAGTTCCGCGAGCACGGGGGGCCGGGTGCCCGCATTGGGGCCGCCGACTGGAGACGCACCCGAGCCCTGGTCCGGCATGAGCCTTTTCCGGGCCAGCCCGGGCCGGGAACGTCCGTCGTGGGCTCGACCGTCCAGGTCGTGGAACGGCTGAAGGAGCACGAGGGCCTCGGAGTTGACGGCTTCGCCCCGTCGGGGAATCCACCCCTGGAGAAGGTGTACCGGGGTGGCGGAGGCGGTTGCACCTGCCCTAAAGGGTCGAGGGTTGAGACGTCTGTCTCATAATGTGGCGCAGAAGTTTGACATTAGGTGAGCTTATGCTCAATAAAGGTGATGCTTTGGCCACCTATTCACACCCTGTTACCCAGGGGCTGTGAGGGCTGCCCCCGCCTAGACGAATGAGTACTGCCGTGTCTCGCTCCTCCCTCGACCGCGCAACCGCCGACCCGGCGGAGGAATGGGACGCCTGGCGTGCCGAGCGCCACCGTGCGCTCACGTCCCCGACGGGCAACCTCGCCCTGGTCGAAACCCGCTGGGCTCCGGCGGGCGAGACCCCGGACGCGGCGGACGCCCGCGCGGACCGGCCGGACACCGTGACCGTCACCGCGCTCCAGCGCACCGACCTGGTCACCGGCGAGCTCGAGCACGGTCTGCGTTTCTGGGATGCCGACGCGCCCGCCATCCGCCACTTCGACCGGGTCGACGCCTTCCCCTACGACCCCGCCTGGGTCCTGGAAGCCTCCTACACGCCCGTTCCCGGCGCCCGGCGCATCGCCTTCGAGCACATCCGGGACAACGGCGGCAGCCGCGACCTGGTCGTCCCCGGCGACATCACTCTCACCGTCGACGGCCGCGCCTACACGCTCAGCGCCTTCGACGACGACGGCACCCTGCTGCTCGTCTTCGGCGACCCGACCAACGGTGACATCACCTACGGCGCCGGCCGCTTCCTCTTCGTGCGGCGCACGGACGACGAGAGCCGGGTCGTCCTCGACTTCAACCGGGCCTTCGTGCCGCCCTGCGGATTCTCCGATCAGTACAACTGTCCGATGCCGCCGCGGCAGAACCGCTTCCACCTGCCCGTCGAGGCCGGCGAGAAGCTCCCCGTCTTCCGCGACGGCTTCGACGCCCAGCACTGATCACCCCGCAGCTCCCCGCACCGAAAGAGCCCTCATCCCATGAGCACCAAGAAGAACGTCCTGTACGGCACCGCCTCCGCCGCCGCTCTCGCCCTGACCCTGACCGCCTGCGGCGGCTCCGGCGGCTCCAGCGCCTCGGGCGGCACCTGGGACAAGGACGCGGTCGTCAACATCGGATCCCTCTACGAGCCGCAGAACCTCGACAACACCGCGGGCGGCGGCCAGGGAGTCACCGAGGCACTCAACGGCAACGTCTACGAGGGTCTGTTCAGACTCACCGACGACGGCAAGGTCGACAAGCTCCTCGCCCAGAACTACGAGACCAGCGCCGACGGCCTCACCTACACCTTCACCCTGCGCGACGGTGTGACCTTCCACAGCGGCAAGGAACTCACCGGGCAGGACGTCAAGTACAGCCTGGAGAAGGTGATCGCGGAGGACTCCCAGTCCGCCCGCAAGAGCAACCTCGAGGTCATCAAGGACATCTCCACCCCCGACAAGCGGACCGTGAAGATCACGCTGTCCAAGAAGTCGATCTCCTTCGTCTACAACCTCTCCTACGTCTGGATCATCAACTCCCAGGCGAAGAACCTGAAGACGACGGAAGACGGCACCGGCCCGTACACCCTGAACAAGTGGACCCGCGGTTCCGCGCTGAGCCTGAACCGCTTCGCCGGCTACTGGGGCGACGCCGCCGCCAACAAGCAGGTCGTCTTCCACTACTACAAGGACGCCACAGCGCTGAACAACGCGCTGCTGACCAACGCCGTCGACGTGGTGACCAGCGAGCAGTCGCCCGACGCCCTGGACCAGTTCAAGAGCAACGGCACCTACAAGGTGAACGACGGGGACTCCACCACCAAGCTGCTGCTGGCGTTCAACGACAAGGCCAAGCCCTTCACCGACGTCAAGGTGCGCCAGGCCGTGTCCGCCGCCATCGACGACAAGAAGCTCCTGGAGTCCGTCTGGGGCGGCTACGGCAAGCAGATCGGCTCGATGGTGCCGCCCACCGACCCCTGGTACGAGGACCTCACCGACGTCGACGCCCACGACGTGACGAAGGCCAAGAAGCTGCTGGCCGAAGCCGGTTACGCCAAGGGCTTCGGCTTCACCCTCGACACCCCCAACTACGACCCGCACCCGACGGCTGCGACCTTCATCAAGTCCCAGCTCGCCAAGGTCGGCATCACCGTCAAGATCAACACGATCACGCCGGACGAGTGGTACACGAAGGTCTACAAGAACCACGACTTCACGGCCACGCTCCAGGAGCACGTCAACGACCGCGACCTGGTCTGGTACGGCAACCCCGACTTCTACTGGGGTTACGACAACCCGCAGGTCACCAAGTGGGTGGAGCAGGCCGAGGAAGCCTCCAGTGCTGCCGCGCAGACCGAACTGCTGAAGAAGGTCAACCGGCAGACCGCCGAGGACGCCGCAAGCGACTGGCTGTACCTCTACCCGCAGATCGTCGTCGCGAGCAACAAGCTCTCCGGCTACCCGATCAACGGCCTGAACTCGCAGTTCTTCACCTACGACATCGAGAAGAAGGGCTGATGGCGCGCTATCTGCTGCGTCGGCTCGCATTCCTCGCAGTGTCGCTGGCCCTGGCGAGCGTGGTGCTGTTCGTGCTGCTGCGCATGCTGCCCGGCGACCCGGCCAACGCGCTCACCGCGGTGGGTGCCAGTCCCGAGCAGATAGCCGCGGCCCGCCATTCCATCGGCTCCGACCGGCCGCTGCCCGAGCAGTTCGTCCACTGGCTCGGGCAGTTGGGGAGCGGCGACCTCGGCACCTCGTTCGTCAGCTCGCTGCCCGTGGGCCCCGAGGTCGTCGCCCGGCTGAACGTCACCGTCCCGCTTACGCTGGCCGCGTTCGTCCTTGCCGTCCTGGTCGCCGTACCCGCCGGGTTCGTCGCCGCGTACAAGCGGCGCACCTGGTACGGAGCGCTGCTCAGCGGCGTGTCCCAACTGGGCATCGCGATACCCGTGTTCTGGCTCGGCATGATCCTCATCGCCGTGTTCGCGCTGAACGCGGGCTGGCTGCCCTCCGGTGGCTTCCCGCAGGACGGCTGGGCCGACCCCGCCGAGGCGTTCCGCTCCCTGGTCCTGCCGGTCGTGACCATCGCCCTGGTGATGAGCGCGTCCCTGATCCGCTATGTCCGCTCCGCCACCCTCGACGTGCTCGGCAGCGACTTTCTGCGTACAGCGCGCGCCCTCGGCTCGTCCTTCGGCCGCGCCATGTGGCGGCACGGTCTGCGCAACGCCGCCGTGCCGGTGATCTCCATCCTCGGCATCGAACTCGCCTCGACGCTGCTCGGCGCCGTCGTCGTGGAGTCGGTGTACGCCCTGCCGGGCCTCGGCTCCCTGCTCGCCACCGGCATCGCGCAGCACGACTACCCGGTCATCCAGGGGGTGCTGTTCGTCTCCACCCTCGCGGTGCTGGTGATCGGCTTCGTGGCCGACCTGGTCCAGCGGATCATCGACCCGCGGCTGCGCGGCCGACTCTCGGGAGGTGCCCGATGACCGGGACGGACCTGCTCGCCCCCACGAAGCGGCGCCCCCGGCGCTCCGCCACCCTCGTCGTCGGCTGCGTACTCGCCGCTCTGATCGCGCTGCTGGCCGTGGTGTCGTTCTTCTGGCTGCCCTACGACGTGGAGGACACCTCCGGCGGACGGCTCGCCGGACCCGGCGGCGGCCATCTGCTCGGCACCGACAAGCTCGGGCGCGACCTGTCCACCCAGGTGATGACCGGCTCCCGCATCGCCGTCGAGGCGGGGCTCGGATCGGTGTTCATCGCCGCCGTCATCGGAGTCACCCTGGGCGTGCTCGCGGCGTTCGCACAGGGCTGGATCGACGACACGCTCTCGGCGTTCCTGGACATCCTCATCGCCTTTCCGACGCTGCTGCTGGCGATGTTGATCGTCGCCGCACGGTCGGCGACGCTCGGCTCGGCGGTCCTGGCGATCGGCCTGGCGCAGAGCGCGGTCGTGGCGCGGTTGGTGCGCATCCTGGTCAAGCGGGTCCTGGCACAGGACTACATCACCGCCGCCCGTACATCCGGCACCACCTGGCCGCGTACGGTCCTCTCCCACGTCCTGCCCAACATCTGGCCCACACTGGTGGTCAACCTCGCCCTGCAGTTCGGGCTCGCCGTGCTCGCCGAGGCCGGGCTGTCCTACCTGGGTCTGGGAGCACCGCCGCCCAACGCCTCCTGGGGCCGCATGCTCCAGGAGGCCCAGGCGACCTTCACCACGGCGCCGGCCGGTGCGCTCGCGCCCGGCATCCTGCTCGTACTGCTCGTCATCGGTGTGAACCTCGTCGCCGACGGCCTGCGTGACACCCTCGACCCGGCCACCCGGCGGAGGCGCGCGTGACTCTCCTCGACGTACGCGGACTGACCGTCCGTGCCGCCGACGGCCGGACCCTGGTCGACGACCTGTCCTTCACCCTGGCCGGCGGTGAACGGCTCGGCCTCATCGGCGAATCCGGCTCCGGCAAGTCCCTGACGACGCTCGGGGTACTCGGACTGCTGCCCGACGGCATGACCTCGACCGGCAGCGTGGAACTGGCCGGGACACAGACGGTGGGTGCCGCCGAGAAGCGGCTCACCGCCGTCCGCGGGCGCGACGCGGCCGTCGTCTTCCAGGAACCGCTGACCGCACTGGACCCGCTGATGCGACTGGGCCGCCAGATCGCCGAGCCGCTCGCCCGCCGCACCGGCCTCAAGGGCAAACACCTGCGCGGGGCTGTGCACGACGCCCTCGAACAGGTACGGCTGCCCGAGCCCGACCGCATCTCCCGCGCCTTCGCGCACGAGATCTCCGGCGGACAGCGCCAGCGCGTCGCCCTCGCGATGGCGCTGGCCTGCGAGCCGAAGCTGCTCATCGCCGACGAGCCCACCACCGCCCTGGACGTGTCCGTGCAGGCGGAGATGCTGGAGCTGATCGACGGCCTGGTCCAGGAACGGGAGATGGCCGTGCTGTTTGTCAGCCACGACCTCGCCGTCGTGGCCAGGGTCACCGACCGGGTGCTGGTCATGAAGGACGGCCGGGCCGTCGAGCAGGGCGCGGTCCACGACATCGTGCGCACGCCACGCGAGGAGTACACCAGGGCCCTGGTCGCCAGCGCCCGGAAACTGGAGTCCGCCCTGGACCTGAGGAGCCCGCGATGACACCCGTGCTGGAACTGAAGGACGTCGCGGTGCGCTACCGGGGGACCGTGGCCGACGTGGTGCGGGACGTGTCCCTCTCCGTCGAGGCGGGCGAGAGCCTCGCGCTGGTCGGTGAGTCCGGCGCGGGCAAGACGACGCTGCTGCGCCTGCTGCTCGGCCTGGCACGCCCCACGGCCGGCACCGTCCGCTTCGAGGGGTCCGACCTGAACCTGCGCGACCGCGAGCAGATGCGCCGCTTCAGGCGCAGCGTGCAGTGCGTCTTCCAGGACCCGTACTCCTCGCTCGACCCCAGCCGACGGGTCGGCGCGATCGTCGCCGAACCGTTGCGCTCCCTCGGCCTCGACACCCGCGCCACCGCAGCGCCCAAGGTGGCCGCGGCGCTGGAGCGCGTCGGCCTCCAGGCGGACACTGTCGACCGCTACCCGCACGAGTTCTCCGGCGGACAGCGCCAGCGCATCGCCATCGCCCGCGCCACGGTCTGCGATCCACGCGTCCTGCTGGCCGACGAGCCGGTCAGTGCGCTGGACGTCACGACCCGGGTAAAGGTCGTCGATCTGCTGGCCGAACTGAAGCAGGAGCGGGGGCTGACCCTGGTGATGGTCTCCCACGACCTGTCGGTCGTGGCCTCCTTGTGCGAGCGCACCGCCGTGCTGGAGCGCGGCCTGGTCGTCGAGCAGGGAGCCACCTCCCAGGTGCTCGGTGCACCGGCGCACCGCTACACCCGCCGGCTGATCGAGAGCGTGCCGCGGCTGCCCAGCTGACCCCGGGCCGCCGTCACAGGTCTGCCCGGAGCTTCCTGCGGTGCTGACGGATCCGGATCATGGCCGGGCGTGCCCGGCGCGGTGCACCCGCAGGGTGAACGCGTCGCGGGCATCGGTCCTGGACTCGCCCGGGTAGAGATCAGCGGTCCGTCGTACGGTCGGGCCGGTCCAGCCGCGGACCCGTAGGCCCGCATGTTCAGAAGTCACGTCTGCGCCATGGGCGCTGGTCCATCGTCACCCTGTGTCGGTGCTCTGCGGCATGATGACCGCCGTGAACACCGAGACGCTTCACCGTCTGTGGTCGCCGGGGGCGTATCGGCTCCAGGTTTCGGGGATCCGGCCAAGGGTGCGGTCGAGCGGGTTTGGTCTCAGTGCTGTGGCCCACTGTCCACGGCCGGAGCTTCTCGGGGTTGCGTACGGCCCAGATGTGCGTGATCCGGTCGCCCGCGATGTCGAACGCGTACACGGTCACGATGACGCCGTCCTGTTGGGCGACCAGGCCGGGCCGACCGTTGACCGTACGCTCCAGCATCGTCACGTCGGCCGGCCTGCCGGTGAGATCGACGAGGCCGCGCGCGAGGTGCTCGGCGCCTTCGAGCGGGGCGGCGCACCGTGGTGGCGAGGCCGCCGCCGTCGCCGGTTGCCGTGACATCCGGGTCGAGGAGGCTGACGGGCGCTATTCGACCGGCCGAACTCAGAGCCCGTTGACTTTGGCGCTCGCCGACAGCTCGTAGACCATAGTGACCGTCCGGCGGCTGCCGGGCGGGAGGGTGACGTCCCAGCTGGCGATGCCCTCCGCGTCGACCGCGTCCGGTGCCGGGGAGCACGAGTCCTTGTGCAGACGTATCTCCACCGCCGAGACCTCGGAGACCGGGATCCGCTCCCGAAGGACCACCACCTGCTCGCCGTGCTCCCCGGGGGCGGAGAACCGGGACAGGTCCAGCCGGACCGTGCGGGTGACCACGGTCCGCTGGGTGATCCCGGTGGAGTCGCGGGATTCCACGGAATGCCGGACCACCCTGTAGTCGTCGCAGCTGCCGAAGGCCAGCTCGACGGGGGCGCCGGGGGCAGTGAAGTCCAGTGTGCCGCGGCCGCTGAATCCGCTGCCGCGGACCAGGTCCACGGGCCCGGCGAGCAGCGCGTGTCCGGAAAGGTTGTCGAACCGCACCACCTGCGTGACCAGGGGGGACAACTCCGGTGAGCAGGCGTACTCACTGGGCGCGGCTGTGGTGAATGCGGAGAGCAGCACTCGGTGGGCGCGGCCGTCACCGGGCACCGAGACCGGCGCGGGGGATCTCAACACCCGCGCCTCGCCGCCGTCGTCCACCCCCGGCAGGCCGAGCACCTGGGCCGCGCCGAGGTCCGCCCCGATCTCCTCCTCGCGCAGCTCGACATCGACCGTGCGGCGCTCCGCTGCGGAGCGGTCCTTGAGCGTCAGCCGGTCCTCGCCCAGCCGTGGCGGATCGGCGGCCAGCGCCGAGCGGGCCGTCGACAATGTCAGCCGTACGTCCGACCAGTCCTCACCGGTGCGCTGCCAGACCATCGCGTCGGTCTCCAGCGTCAGGGAGTCCCCGTCGAGCACGGCCCGGTAGGCGGGCCGCCACAGCGCACACGGGGTGAGGTGGCTCAGGCGCAGCCCGACCGGGCCGGCGACCGTGGCCTCCACGGTCAACTCGATATGGCCGACCAGCTCGGCCGGCTCCTCCTCGGAGAGGTGCATCACTCGCTGAGCTTCACCGAGTTCGACGGCGAGGGCAGCCAGCCGTGCCTCCACGGTGCGGAGTTGCTCGCCGTGCGCGTCGCGCTCGTCGTCCACCCGGTCCAGTTCGCGCGCCCAGCGCTGCAGTTCGGTCTCCCCGGAGCCGGCGCCTTCGCCGATCTCCCGCAGCAGATCGGCGGCGAGGCGGCCGAGCAGGTCGAGGCGGGCATGCAGCCGGTCGCGTCGCTGCCCCAGGGCCAGCCGCTCCTCTTCGAGGGTGTGCACGCGCCGGCGCAGGGCGGAGTCGTCGTCGGTGTCCGGCAGCGGCCCGCGCGGCGTCCAGCTTCGGACGATCCGCGCGTCGAGCACGGTCGCGGGGTGATCGGCGGTCAGCTCGGTGTGGAGGGTCCGGTCGACGGCCAGCGCACTGACCGGCCCGAGACGCAGCCGCTGGACCCCGGCCACCAGGTCGAGCACGACGGCGCGCTCGATGTGGGCGCGATCCTCAAGGCACGTAACGGCGGTGACGGGGAAGGCGATCGGCTTCTGGGCCGTGGGCATGGCGTGTGTCAGCTCCTGCGGTTGCCGCCGACCAGGGCCTTGCCGGTCGGGATGCGGATCTCGTAGCCGCCGTCGAAGGCGGCAGTGGCGCCTGCGGGCAGGTCCCGTCGCCAGACACGGGTGCCCGGCGCATGTCGATCGGGACCCATGCCTTTCTCGGGTGCCGCCCAGTCGGCCCGTTCCTCGATCCGGACGTCCGGATCGGAGGTGACCGGCACCCGCTCGCGGACTTCCACGGTGACGGGCCTCGCGAGCCGGTTGGCCAGCTCCACGTGGACGCGGTGGTCGAGCACGGTGGTGTTGTTGCGCAGGCCCGAGGTCGACTCGTGCAGGTTCGTACGGCGGGTGACCCGGATGCCCTCGGCCGGCCCGAGCCCCACCCGGCGGACCCCGCCGGGGGCAAGCGTGGGCAGTGCGGCGGTCAGCAGGAACTCGTCGTCGACGGTGACCTCCACGGGGCCGGCCAGCAGTGCCTGGTCGGTGGCATTGGAGAGCACCAACGTCGCATACACGGTCTGCTCCACGGACGGCACGCAGAGGTACTCGGTACGCAGGCCGACAGGGATCTCGCCCACGGTGACGGTGTGCCAGGTGCCGTCCGACGGAATGTCGGCGCGGGCTGTGGCATCGAAGCGGTGGTCGAAGGACCCCGCCGACTCGCGGGGCCGCACGGCCTGTCCGGGCAACGGCAGCGCGGCCACCGCTTCGGCGCGGCGGCGGTACTCGGCAGCCACCGGGTCGAAGGGAGCGTCGGGAAACAGCCGGCCCCTGCGACCACCCTGCTCGTCGGGGCCGCACAGGACAAGAGCGGCATAGTCGAGCTCGGCGCCGCTCGGCTGCGGCGGACCGGCTGCCGGTGCCGGAGGGGGTGGCGGCGCTGCCCAGCCAGGAGCCGCGGGCGCCATGGCGGCGGGGGCGGGGGCGCCTGCGAAGGACCTGCCGTCGCCACGCTGCCTGCCGCCCGGTCGCGAACCGGCCGGCTGCGCGAGGGTGGGCATCCCGCCACCGAAGACTTCCGGGGGAACGCCGTCCGCGCCGCCGGGCACCGGGACTGCGGCCGGCTGACCGCCGTAGCCCTGTGGTGCCGGCGGCGGGGGTGGCGGCGGTGGCGGAACGGGACCGGACGCGGAGCCGCCCGCGGCACCCACGGGCAAGGCCCCGGACACGAAAGCCGCGGGTGCGGCCCGGCCGGGGCCGGCCGCGTCGTACCCGGAGAACAGCTCGACGAGTCCGGCCGGGGGCTCGCGCCAGCCGGAAGGCGCGGGGGCGGGCTGACTGCGTCCGATCCGGATCGAGCGGAGCCTCGGCAGGTCGGTGCGGCGCCGAAGATCGGCGGTGGCCAGGGCGATGCGCACGCCGGTCCAGTCCTCGCCGGTCCGCTGGGCAACCGAGGCGCGCAGCACCAGACGGCCGCTGCCGTCGCCCTGACGGTAGGTGAGACGGTAGCCCGGCACCCAGACGGCACCCGGCACCCCGTACTCCAGCTCCACCTCCGCATCACCAGTGCCGTCGAGGGTCAGGACCGCGCAGACCGTGGTCTCCACGTGTGCTGACGGGGCGTCGGTGGAGGCGCGGGCGAGCCTGTCGGAGGCGAGGGTGAGCTCGTGCTCGACGTTGTGCAGTGCCTCCTCCAGCTCGACGAGGCGGTTGTGCAGTCCCGTCAGCCGCTCGTCGACGAAGCCGGCGAGCTCCAGCCACGCGTCGACCGGGGTGCGGCGGTGCGGGTCCTCGCGCCTGCGGGCAGGTGGGACCGGATGGACAGCCCTGACCTCCTCGATCAGGCTCAGCTGTCGGTCCCGGCGTCCCTGCGCCGCCGCGTACTCGTCGCTCAGCCGCTCGACCTTGCGCCGCAACTCGTCGGGCGTGTCCGTGCCGAGCGGCTCGGCCTCGACTTCCACCCGGGCCTCGGTGACGCGCACCGCGGGGGCGCCCAGGACTCGGGCCCGCAGCGAGCCGGGGTCCAGCGAGCGGGGCAGTCCCGTCACCCGCACCCGGCCGCCGGGCGACACACTGCCCCGGGCCAGGCGTCGGCAGACCGCGCCCTGCGCGTACACCACGACCGAATCGAGGGTCGAACCCCACCTCTGTGCCGACTCAGCCGTCATGTGCTCCGCCCCCCGCCGCGTCCGCGTCCATGCTGAGCGAAGCTTACGCCCGGGGGGTCTGCGCGTCCGAGTCGAATCAGGAGGATGGTGTCCAGGACGCCCTGTTGGCTGCGGGGCTGTTGCTGTGGGGTGGAGCGACTCGGTCGAAGCCGTGGGATGTCGATGACGAACTGGGGGCGGCGATCCGGCCGTTGCTGCTGGAAGTGGAGCGCCGGACTCGTCAGGGTGGGAAGAGCCGGAGCACATAGGGTTCGCGTGTATGACGACGACATCGCAAGAGGCGTTCCTGCGGGCCTTCCACGCTGAGCACCCAGCAGTGACAGCGGACGCGTTCGGGGGCGGCCGTGCCGCGGACGACCGGTCCAGCTACGAGATTCTGTGTGATCGGGTTGCTGAGAGCAGGCGGGTGTTGGATCTCGGTTGCGGTGACGGCCTGTTGATGGAGTTGCTCGCCCGGACCGATGGTCGGCAGATCACCGGGGTGGACTTGTCGCCCGAAGCTCTGGCACGGGCGCGCTGCCGACCGGCGTTGGCCGGGGCGACGCTGCGGGAGAGCCGAGCCCAGGACCTTCCCTTTGCCGACGACAGCTTCGATGCCTGCGTGTCTCACATGGCGTTGATGCTGATGGGAGAGGTCGAACGGGTCATTGCCGAAGTTGCCCGGGTGCTGTCCCCCGGAGGCACGCTGGCCTGTGTGATGGGGGGTGGCGCTGTTGGCGGCGAGGCCTATGAGTTGTTCCTCGGGCTGCTGAGATCAGTGATCAGTACGGCTCCTGCTGCGCAGCGCATCCCGGTACTGGGGGACAGGAGGACGCGGAGCCGTGACGGGCTCGACAGCATCCTCGGACCGGCTGGATTTGCGCCGGTCGACTGGGAGACCATCCCCATTGACCTGAGTGGTCCTGCGGAACAGGTCTGGGCCGCCGTGTCCGGTATCTACGACGTCGGACCTCTCGATTCGCCCACCGTCGAGTCCTTGCGAGAGGCGTTCCTCGCCGCAGTGGAGGAACGTGCGCTGCCGAATGGACACGTCCGTTGCGGGATGAAGGTCCATGTCGCGACGGCACGCCTGCAGTGAGGAGTTCCTTGCCAGGTGGTGCTCAACATGATCGGCCGCACTCCCGAATTTTTCGCCGGGAAGGGTCTGCTGAACGCGGGCCCACTGACGTTCCGGCAGGCCGCCCAGCTGTACAACCTCACCTTTCAGCGTCCAGGCCGGATGCAGGGCCTGTGCGCCCCACTGCGTTTGCGGCACGCGGGCGCCACTGCTCTGCCCCGCCTGCTCGCCCACATGACGCCGCACCTGGGTGATGACGGGGTTGGGCGAGTACTGCCTGGAAGGTCTCGCACGGATGGGCCGCCAGGCATTGCCTGCGCTGCCGGCCGCGATGGCGCTGATCGACCGGCGTACCCGCATCCCCGTCAACGGCTCCACGCGAGACGCTGAGATGATGCTGGACGAGAGGCTGCCGGCGGCTGCGCTCGATGCCCGCCGTGCGATCCTCGCGGACGCCGCTCCCTGACCACCGACACTCCACGAACCCGTGGCACCGGTCTTCGGCGACCATGCTCAAGCCGGCCCCCGTGCCGGAGGACACGCGTCCTTGGTCACTGAGCGCCCAGGGTCTGTCCGGAAGCGGATCCAGGGGGCGTCCGCACAGTCCCCGCCCGGCCGGCGATGCCTGCACGCACACTCGCCGCGTTGTCGCACCGGCCGAGTACGTCCAGTACGAGACCGGGCCTCCGCCTTGCAGCGGCGCAACTGCTCGGCATCTCCCGCGGCCATCCGCACCTACGTGCCCGAGCTGAAGGGCGGTCGCCTCGCGCTCGCCGAGGGCGGCCGGCGCGTTGCCTCGGCGGAGGCGGGCGGACACGAATATTTCCGACGCCGACCGCGGTGTCGGGCGGACTTGGCGTGGGTGCCGTCCGTGCCGTAGACGGCTTCGCCCGTCGCCCTCCTTTCCCCTGCGATCCGGTTGGTGGCGCTGAGCTGCACGGATAGCGGGTGTGAGGGGGGTGCCGGTGTGAGGACCGTTGACAAAAGCATGACCTGCTAGAAACCTGTCACCTCGGCACCGCAAAATATTGACCGGATCACTCAAAATCCTAAGCAATGAGCGCGAGTTTCCGGCGGGTGGTCTGCTTTCCCTCCTGCTGGCGTCCCCGATCGTCCCCCCATCGGTGCACCGGTAGCCCGCACCCGGCCTTCGCCGACCGCGTGACGCAGTGCGCGTCGTGAGGTCGGCGACGCGTTGCCGTGCCCTCCCGGTCCCGCAGCTCACGGAACTGAGGACAGCATGAGATGGAACAAACTCGGACGGCGGTTCGCCGTCGGTGCGGTGACGGCCGCACTGATGACCGTCGGGCTCCTGCCGGTCGCCGCGTCGGCGGCCGTCCAGAGCCCCGACGTGGCTCTCGGTAAGCAGGCGACGACCAGCGGGTCGCACGGCGCCTACTCGGCGTCGAACGTCACCGACGGCAGCCAGCAGACGTACTGGGAGAGTCCCGGCACGTTTCCGCAGTGGGTCCAGATCGATCTCGGCAGCCGGTTCGACGTCGACCAGGTGGTGCTGAAGCTGCCGACCACGTGGGAGGCGCGGACCCAGACGCTCGGCGTCCAGGGCAGCACGGACGGGAGCAGCTTCAGCACCCTGTCCGCGTCGGCCGCCCGGGTGTTCAGTCCGTCGGCGGGAAACACCGTCACCATCGGCTTCCCCGCGAAGCAGGCGCGGTACATCCGTGTGCAGGTGACCGCCAACACCGGCTGGAACGCCGCGCAGCTCTCCCAGGTGGAGGTCTCCGGAGAGGACGATTCGGCTCCGCCGTCCTCGGACGGCTCCAACCTGGCGCTGAACAAGCCGATCGAGGCGTCGTCGTTCGTGCAGACCTATGTGGGGGCCAACGCCAATGACGACAAGCTCGACACGTACTGGGAGTCGAACGGGTACCCCTCGTCGCTGACGGTGAAGCTCGGTGCCGACGCCGACATCGAGGCCGTCGTGGTCAAGCTCTCCCCGGACCAGGCATGGGCGACCCGCACACAGAGTGTCCAGGTGCTCGGCCGTGCCCAGTCCGCCACAGGATTCACTTCGCTGAAGGACCGGGCCGACTACGCGTTCAATCCTTCCGGCAACCAGAACACGGTGACCATCCCGGTCAGCGGGCGGCACGCGGACGTACAGCTCAGGTTCTTCTCCAACACTGGTGCTCCCGGTGCCCAGGTCGCCGAGATCCAGGTCGTCGGGACCGCCGCGCCCAACCCCGACCTGACCGTCTCCGAGCTGACGTGGTCGCCCGCCACGCCGTCCGAGAAGGACGACGTCACCGTCAACGCCACAGTGCGCAACACGGGTACGGCGCCGGCCGCCGCGACGACGGTCGACGTCAGCCTGGAGGGCCTGGTCGCCGGCAGCGCACCCGTGAGCGGTCTCGCCGCCGGAGCCTCGGCCACGGTGCCGGTCGACGTCGGTAAGCGGGTGATGGGCGCGTACAGCGTCTCGGCGGTGGTCGACCCGACCGACACGATCGTCGAGCAGGACAACAGCAACAACAGCCGCACCGCCTCGTCGAAGCTCGTGGTCGGTCAGAGCCCCGGCCCCGACCTCGAGGTGCTCGGCATCACGTCCAGCCCGTCGAATCCCGCGGTGGGCGCCGCCGTCACCTTCACCGTATCCGTACACAACCGCGGTACCACAGCCGTGAGTTCCTCGACGGTCACCCGTCTCCTCGTGGAGAGCACCACGCTGAACGGCACGACCGGGGCCATTCCCGCCGGAGGCACGGTCGCCGTGCCCATCGGCGGGAGCTGGACCGCGAGGAGCGGTGGGGCCAACCTGACCGCCACCGCGGACGCGACCGGAGTCCTCACCGAGACCAACGAGAACAACAACGTCTTCTCGCGCGCCATCGTGGTCGGCCGCGGGGCTGCGGTCCCCTATACCGAGTACGAGGCGGAACAGGCCGACTATCAGGGCACGTTGCTGAAGTCGGACCAGGAGCGCACCTTCGGACACACCAACTTCGCCACCGAGTCCTCGGGCCGCGAGTCCGTGCGGCTGAGCTCCACCGGCCAGTACGTCGAGGTCACCTCGACCGTACCGTCGAACTCGATCGTGGTCCGCAACTCCATCCCCGACGCCCCCGGGGGCGTCGGGACGGAGGCGACGATCAGCCTGTACGTCAACGACACCTTCGCCCGGAAGCTGACACTCTCCTCCAAGCACAGCTGGCTCTACGGTGACACGGACAGTCCGGAAGGCCTGACCAACCAGCCACAGGCGGACGCCCGCAGGCTGTTCGACGAGACCAATGCCCTGCTCGGCCAGACCTACCCCGCCGGTACGAAGTTCCGTCTCCAGCGCGACGCGGGCGACTCGGCCTCCTTCTACATCATCGACCTCGTCGACCTGGAGCAGGTGGCGCCGCCCGCCGCCCAGCCGGCCGGATGCACCTCGATCACCACCTACGGAGCCGTCCCGAACGACGGAATCGACGACACGGACGCCATCCAGCGGGCAGTGACGGCCGACCAGAACGGTGCCATCGGCTGCGTGTGGGTTCCGCAGGGTCAGTGGCGGCAGGAGCAGAAGATCCTGACCGACGACCCGCTGAACCGGGGCCAGTTCAACCAGGTCGGCATCAGGGACGTCACGATCCGCGGCGCGGGCATGTGGCACTCGCAGCTGTACACCCTCACCCAGCCCCAAAACGCGGGCGGCATCAACCACCCGCACGAGGGGAACTTCGGGTTCGACATCGACGACAACACGAAGATCTCGGACCTGGCGATCTTCGGCTCAGGGACCATCCGGGGCGGGGACGGCAACGCCGAGGGCGGAGTGGGTCTGAACGGACGCTTCGGCGACGACACCGAGATCACCAATGTGTGGCTGGAGCACGCGAACGTGGGCGTGTGGGTCGGCCGTGACTACGACAACATTCCGGACCTCTGGGGACCCGGTGAGGGCGTCGAGTTCACGGGCATGCGGATTCGCAACACCTACGCGGACGGCATCAACTTCGCGAACGGGACCAGAAATTCGACGGTGTTCAACTCCTCCTTCAGGAACACCGGCGACGACGCGCTGGCCGTGTGGTCGAGCAAGTACGTGAAGAATCCGTCGGTGGACATCGGCCACGACAACCACTTCCGCAACAACACGATCCAGTTGCCCTGGCGGGCCAACGGCATCGCCGTCTACGGCGGTTACGGCAACACGATCGAGAACAACATCATCTCCGACACGATGAACTACCCCGGCATCATGCTGGCGACGGACCACGACCCGCTGCCCTTCTCCGGGCAGACCCTGATCGCCAACAACGCGCTCCACCGCACGGGCGGGGCATTCTGGGGCGAGGCCCAGGAGTTCGGTGCCATCACGCTGTTCGCGGCCGGTCAGGACATCCCCGGTGTCACGATCCGCGACACCGACATCCATGACTCGACCTACGACGGGATCCAGTTCAAGTCGGGCGGCGGTTCCGTGCCCGGAGCGCAGATCTCGAACGTCCGCATCGACAATTCCGTCAACGGGTCCGGAATCCTGGCCCATGGAGGTGCTCGGGGCAGTGCGACCCTGACCGGTGTCACCATCACCGGTTCGGCCGACGGTGACGTCGTGGTCGAACCCGGATCACAGTTCGTCATCAACGGCAGCGCCGGTACGGCGTCCGCCCGGAAGTAGATCCGGTCCTGGGGCCGGACATGACCCGGCCCCGGCCGTCGCGCAGTCGGGAGCGCGCCGGCCGGGGCCGGGCGTCGCTGGAGGAGCCGACGTGATCATCGAGCCCGTGGGGCGGAGTGACGCAGGGCGAGTGCGCGCTGCGTAAAGCTCACGCCGCCGGGAAAGGCGCTCACGTGTCACTGTGAACGTCTCCCTTCCCTGCCCACGATGGGGATCGGTTCGGGTGGTGCGGGCCTCATTCCCCGTCCATTACCCATTCGTGTCCGGAGTCCGCATCACCGGCTCGCCGATTCGGTCATGCGGGCCGGTGCCGAGTCGGCGGGAGGCCGGTACGTCCGGCCCGACAGCGGTACACGGAACGGCGGCACCCGCGGCCGCTGGGCGACGTACCCCGGCGCCGTCAGCGCAGCGCCGCCGGCAGTTCCTCCCGGTGGACGATGCCCAGGCGCTGCGTTGCGCGGGTCAGCGCAACGTACAGGTCGCTGGTCCCGTACCGGGCGGGCTCCACGACCAGCACATGGTCGAATTCGAGCCCCTTGGCCTGGCGCGGGTCGAGCAGCACCACCGGGCGGGTGAGATCGGGCTCCGCGCCGGCCGTGACACCGTCCAGCGGGGCGGCGATCTCCTCGTGGAGGGCGCCCGGTGCGATCACCGCGAGGCGTCCCTCCTCGGGCGTCAGTTCCCTGACCGCCTGTGCCACCGCGCCCGCCAGATCCTCGCCGGAGTTCCGCGTCCACGGCGTCTCGCCGGTGGACCGCACGGAACCGGGCGGCTCGAAGGACGGGTCCTCGGCCCGTACGACCCTGGCGGCCAACTCCATGATCTCGGCGGGCGTACGGTAGTTGACCCCGAGCCGGACGTGCTCGTAGCGATCACCGACGTACGGCTGCAGGATCTTGTCCCAGGAGCCGGCCCCGGCTTCCTCGGAGGTCTGCGCCGGGTCACCGACGAGGGTCAGTGAGCGGGTCGGCGAACGGCGCATCAGCAGCCGCCACACCATGGGTGACAGCTCCTGCGCCTCGTCGACGATGATGTGCCCGAACGCCCAGGTCCGGTCGGCGGCGGCGCGCTCGGCCGCGCTGCGGTGGTCGGCTTCCTCCTGCCGTTCCGCCATCCTCTCGGCGTCGATGATGTCGTGGGCGGCGAGTATCTCGGACTCCTCCTCGTCCTCGAACTCGTACGTCTCCGAGCCCCGCGACATTTCCAGGACGCCCTGCGCGTATGCGATCCGCTCCTGGCGCCCGGCCTCGGCGGCGGCCCGCTCGGCGCTGTCGTCGGCTCCGAGCAGTTCGGCCGCTTCGTCGAGCAGCGGGACGTCGGCGGGGGTCCACTCCCCGCCGCCGGGCGCGCGCCGGATGGCGGCGGCGTCCTCGTCCGGTACGTACACGGGCTCGGCCAGATAGTCCGCCAGGAACCCCTCGGGGGTGAGTACCGGCCACAGCTCGTCGACGGCAGCGTGCACCTCCTCGCTGACCGCGACGCTCTTGCCCAACTGGGCGATGTCGTCCGGGCCGAGGAAGTTGGGGCCACCGTACGGGTCCGCACCGAGGCGCTCGCCGAGCTGCGCGGTGAGGGCGTCGATGATCCGGAAGGCGAAGTGCGGGCGGGCGAGGTTGTGCGGCAGGCGGGTGTCGCGGGCCGCTTGCCGGGCCTCGTAGGCGATCTCCCAGTCGAGGACGAGGTCCCCGTCGTCGTTCGGGATGACCAGCGGGGCACCGGGCTCGGGCAGCCGCTGCCGGTCACGGACGGCCAGGGCGAGGGCCTCGGCCATCGGCTCGCCGCCCTTGACGGCGGCGGCGCGGGGCGCGTCGGTGCCGCGCGCGTGGACGCCGGGGAAGAGCTCGGCCTGTGTGGCGAGCAGGACACCGGTCTCCCCGAGCGCAGGCAGCACCTCGCCGATGTAGCGCAGGAAGGCGGGGTTGGGACCGACGATCAGGACGGCGCGCTTGGCGAGCAGCTCGCGGTGCTCGTACAGAAGGAAGGCCGCCCGGTGCAGCGCGACCGCCGTCTTGCCCGTGCCCGGGCCACCCTCGACGACGAGTACACCGCGGTGCGGGGCGCGGATGATCCGGTCCTGTTCCGCCTGGATGGTCCGCACGATGTCGCCCATGCGGCCGGTGCGGGCGGAGCTCACTGCGGCGAGCAGCACGGCGTCACCGCTCGGATCCTCGAAACCGGTGCGCTCCCGGTCCCCGAGGTCGAGGATCTCGTCGTGCAACTCGGTGACGACGCGGCCTTCGGTGGTGAGGTGCCGGCGTCGGCGCAGGCCCATCGGTGTGTGCCCGGTGGCGAGGTAGAAGGGGCGGGCGACCGGCGCACGCCAGTCGATCAGCAGCGGCGTGTGTTCGGTGTCGTCCTCGCGGATTCCGATCCGGCCGATATGGTGCGTGGCGCCGTCGGAGAGATCGATGCGGCCGAAACACAGCGAACCGTCCACCGTATTGAGGGCAGCCACCAGACCTGAGCGTTCCGCGACGCGTACATCGCGTTCGAGGCGTGCCTGCAGGCCGGTCCCGACCGGAGTCAACGCGCCCTCGACGGCATTCGAGGCAGCACCCCGCAGCACGTCGACACGGTTATGGAGCCGGTCGACGAATTCCTGCTCCTTCTGCAATTCGACGCTTTCTCGATTTGACAAAATGGCTCCCTGCCGGATACGGTGTTTCTTGTAGGCCCCTGGTGCGGGGCCTTTTCTGTGGGCACACAGAAGAACTCAATATACGCGAGAAAATCCCCGGTCCGCAATTGCGGACCGGGGATTTTCTTGTGCCGTCGGTAGGGCGGGTCGTCGCGTCCCGGCCCCGCACGGCTGGTGGCCGCGTGGGTCAGTCCCAGCGGTCCTGGTTGATGAAGCGGCTGAAGCCCCGCCAGGAGTTGGGTCCCATCACACCGTCGATGGGCCCGGTGTAGCCGTGGGCGGCGGCCAGCCGTTGGACCGCGGACCAGGAGTTGGGTCCCATCACGCCGTCGATGGGTCCGGTGTAACCCCAGGTGCCCATGTTCCGCTGGAGCGCCGCGTACGTGTTGGTTCCCGGAACCCCGTCGATCGGGCCGGTGTAACCGGACTCGATCCGCAGCCAGTTCTGCGTCCGCTTCCACATGACAGAACCCGGAATGCCGTCCTGCTCGGTCGTCGACTTGGGCAGCCCGCCGCCCCCACCCAGGTAGTTCAGTGGGTTGACCCGGGTGCCGCCCGGGGTGATCAGATGCCAGTGCACGTGCGGTCCGGTGGAGCTTCCGGAGCCGGGGGCGCCGACGGCACCCCCGGACAGCCCGACGGTGCCGCCCTTGCCGACCGAGGTGCCGTTGGCCAGCAGGAACTGCGACAGATGCATGTACTGCGTCCGATACCCGTCGCTGTGGGTAATGGTCACCGTGTGGCCACCCGTACCGTTGTCCGGGATATTGGTGACGACACCGGCACCGGCGGCCGGCAGCGCGGTGCCGACGGCCATGCCGTAGTCAAGCCCGCCCAGGGAACCGCTGTTGAGGTGATCCTGCCAGTTGCCGGTCATCGGGTAGCCGCTGAACGGGTTGTAGATGTCCAGCGCCAGGGCGGGACTTCCCGAGAAGAGGACGCCGCCGGCAGCCAGGCCGAGCGTGGTGACCGAGCCGCGCAGCAGCGTGCGGCGGCTCATCTCGAGCCGTGGTCGATCCTTCCGGCCGTCTTCGGGCCCGTGGTTCTCGCACACAGCAACTCCCTTGTTAGTACGGTGACTTGAGCTGGCGGAGGAACGCGGCGCCACGGTAACCTACGCGCATAGATGTTGATAAGGACATGCCACGTTTGCTGCTGTGGGCCCGCCGTCACCGGAGGAAGCATGCGCAGGAGAACCCTGATTCGTGGCGCCGTTGCGACGGCGCTGGCACCGGCCGGAATCGTCACGGCCGCCGGCGCTGCGGCCACCACCGGCCCGGCCCTCGCTCAGGCTGCCGACCTGCAGGGCATGGATGTCTCGAACTACCAGCTCGGCATCGACTACGCCCGCGCTGCCACGGAAGGCCGGAGCTTCTCCATCGCCAAGGCCGGGGGGTGCCAGCTCGCCGAGGGCCCCTACGTCACGTCCTCCTACGCCGGCCATGTGGGCGGTGCCCGCGCCGCAGGTCTACGGGTGGGGCACTACTGGCTGTCGGGAGACTTCCTCGCTCCCACCGCCGCCGCCGACTACTTCGTGGACCATCTGCACGACTACCGCGTCGGCGACGTGCTCGCACTGGACGTCGAGGTGCTCGACGATTCCACCCGGCTGTGGAACGACACTGATGTGTCCACCTGGTTCAACCGGGTACGGGAGCGGGTCGGCACCTACGTCCCCTGGTTCTACATCAGCACGGGCGCGCTGCGCGCCGGCACCTGGAGCCGCACCATCGCCGCCGGCGCTCACCTGTGGGCGGCCTCCTGGGGGCCCGACAACGGCACCTGGCCCGGCGCGCCCGACCTCGGCGGCCAGTATCCCGACTGGGCCGCCCACCAGTACACCTCCGTCGGCTCCGCCGGCGGAGTTGCTCCCGTCGACCTCAACCTCGCCCGCCTCTGGGCATTCGACCTCACCGAGGCGGCCGACCCACCACCTGGAGAGGACCGGCTGCCCAAGTCGACGACCGAGCAGGACGGCATTCCGGGTTCTGTCATGTGGAAGCGGACGCAGAACTGGCTGCGGATCGAGTCCGGTTACACCGGCCCGATCGACGGGGTTCCGGGAACCAACACGTACGCGGCGCTCCAGCGGAACATGGGCACCTGGGGTTACACCGGACCCATCGACGGCGTGATGGGACCCAACTCCTGGTCCGCGGTCCAACGGCTGGCCGCCGCCCACGGCTACACCGGGCCCATCGACGGTGTGATGGGACCCAACTCCTGGCGGGGCTTCAGCCGCTTCATCAACCAGGACCGCTGGGACTGACGCCCCCTCACGGCCCCCGTGAAGCCGGATCGGGGAAGACCGGATCCGGCGTGAGCACCGGAACGGCCCATCGGGATCCGGGGTGAGCGCCGGAACGGCCCATCGGGCAGGCGCCGCGTCACGTGTTGGAGGAGCCGGGCAAGGGGGCTCTGCGGATCCCCACCCCAGCGGGGTGAGGCGCGGACCGTCGGCCGTACGCATACTCGGTTCCATGAACAAGCACGGGCGACTCGCCGATGTACTCCAGGCGCTCCGCGGCCAACTTCTTCCCGTGGGCGCCGGGTTGACGACCTGCGGTGGGCGGCGCCGGGTGCCGGGGCTGCGGCAGGGGGAGCCCCCGATGCTCGCAGGCATCCGCACGCCCTCCTGCGCGCGCACCGAAACCCGCACCACCTGACCCGAGCCCTTCTGCCGGCAGCACCATCACGGCCGGCGCCTCCGGAGAACCCACTCGGCCACGGCGCCGCACCGCGGCTGCCGCATGCCCGAAACCAGTGAAGGAACCATGTCCGAGCGAAGCGTCAAGATCACCATATCGGCCGTCCTGATGGCCACGGCCACCCTCATGGCGGCTGCGCCGGCCAACGCGGTGCACGGCAGGGGGCCCCTCACAGACGTGCGGGTCGCCACCCACTTCGACCTGTCCGCAGGCCAGATGCCGGAGAACATCACCGTGCTGCCCGACGGCACGGCTGCCGTCACCTTCGCCGCCGGCCGCCAGGTGGCTCTGGTCAGCCCCAGGGGCACCACGCGCATCCTGGCGACGCTGCCCGCGCCCGTCGACGGCGGCGTCCATACGCCGGTCCTCGGGTTCCCCCTGACCACCGGCATCGCCCACACCCCGGACGGCACCGTGTACGTGCTGTACGCGACCGGCACCGCCGACCTGACGGGGCTGTGGCGGCTGCGCCCCGGGCAGGCCCCGCAGCGCATCACCGCGCTGCCCGCCGACGGCCTGCCCAACGGGCTGGCACTGGACGCGCGCAACGAGAGGCTCTACATCACGGACTCGGTGCTCGGCACCGTATGGACCGTCCCCACCACCGGCGGCACACCCACCGCATGGTCCACCGCACCCGAACTCGCCCCGGCCGGCTTCCTCGGAGCCAACGGCGCGAAGATACGCGGCGGCGCGCTGTGGGTGAGCAACCTCGACCGGGGCACCCTCCTGCGCCTACCGATCCGCTCCGGAAACCGTGCGGGAGCGCCGCAGGTCAAGGCGTCGGGCATGACCGGCATCGACGATTTCACCTTCACCGGCCGCGGCAACGAGGTACTTGCTGCACTCAACGCACCCAACACGGTGGTGCGCATCCGTTCCGACGGCACCAGCGTCACCGTCCTGGACGCGACCGACGGACTGCAGAACCCGACCTCCGTCGCGCTGCGCGGCACGGACGTGTACGTGCTCAGCGCCGCCTACACCACGGCCACCGACCCCAACCTGCTGCGCGCACACCTGCGCGACCACCGGTGAACGCCCTCACGGAACGCGGACAGGGGCACGCATCCTGAGCGACGCGACTCCCGCCGACGTCCAGGTGTGCGGAGGGCCGGCGCCGCAGGAGCCGCCGACTCATCGAGGACGTGCTGCACCGAACTGGCCCTGGGCCGCATTTCCTCGGGTCCGCGGAGCGAAGGATGCTGCCGGGATCATGAGGGCCGGCCGGGAGGCCGGGTCTGCACGAGGCCGCTCTGATAGGCGATCACGACGAGTTGTGCGCGGTCGTGGGCATTGAGTTTGGCCATCGCGCGCTGGACGTGGCTGCGTACGGTCAGTGGACTGACGACGAGTTCCTCGGCGATCTCGGTGTTGGACCTACCGTGCGCGGCCAGTGCCATCACCTCCCTCTCGCGGGCGGTGAGGGCGTTCACCCGCTCCGGGGGCACGAGCCGGGCTTCGGGCTCCGGCGTGGCCAGGAAACGTGAGATGAGGGCACGGGTCGCCGTGGGGGAGAGGAGGGACTCACCCGCGGCCACCGTACGGAAACCGCTGAGGAGCACCGACGACGCCGTCGTCGAAGCAGCCGGCGGACCGGTGGCCGGGCTGGCCGACGTCGCCGGCGTCATGGACGGACTCAGTGTCCGTGGCCGCCGTCCTCGTGCCCGGAGGTGGACCCGGCCGGCTGGGGAGCAGTCGCAGACGTTCCGGCCCGAACGGTGAAGGCCGCGGTGCGGACGGTGTCGTTGTGCTTGAAGTCCAGGAAGAGCCGGTAGGTCCCGGAGCTGGGGGCGGTCGAGGTGAAGGAGACTCCCGGACCGGACTCGGTGCTGTCGTCGCCGGGCTCCCCGTCGGGGTGGACGTGCAGGTAGGCGAGGTCACCGGCGCGCAGGGCGACGAGGTGTCCGTAGGCGCCGAGGTAGGGCTGGAGGTCGGTGACCGGCCGGCCGGCCCTGCTGACGTCGAACGTGAGGGCCTCCGCGGCGCCCGGGCGAAGTTCCCCGTTCAGGGTCACGGTGTATCCGTCGACCGTTGCGGTGCGGGACGGCTTGGCGAGTTCGGCCGGCTTGTAGGTGCCCGCTACGGCGAGGTCGGCGCCGAGGGTGACGTCGGGGGCGTTCTTCGCGCCCGGGACGAAGTCCGCGAAGACCCGGTAGTCACCGGCGGCGGGCAGGGCGACGGGGGTGCTCCAAGTGCCGTCGGCGGCCCGGGTGGGGTGCAGGTGCCGATAGGTGGCCAGGTCGCGTGAGGCGAGGATGAGGTGGAGCTCCTTGTCGTGCTCGCGCTGGTACGCGGTGACCGGCCGGCCGGACCCGTCGCGTACGGCGAAGCGCAGTTCGCTCTCCTGCGCCGCCTTCAGGTGTGGGGTCAAGAGATCGAGGGTGTAACCGGCCTCGGAGATCTGGAGCCCTCCGGCCGGTGATTCCGCGTGGTCGTCGCCGTCACCTCCTCCCTCCGATGCCGCGCTGTTCACGTGGTCGGCCCGGGGAGCAGGTTCGGTGCCGCCGAGGGGGCCGACAGCCGTGCCGAGGCCGTAGGCGGCACCGAAGGACACCGCGAGCGCTGCGGTGAAGGACGTGATCTTCCCGGCGGTGTTCATGGGGGCTGCTCCTTCTTGTCCGGGCGGGCTCGAGGACGGGCCCACCTTCATCAGGGTATACCCCCCTGGGGTATGTGCAACGCCCTGCACGGCCGGGCTTGCAGAATATACGGGAGGGGGGTATATCTGGAGAAGGAGAAGATACCCGGTAGGGGTATGCGGCTTCAAGGAGGCATCAATGTTCTCGGTCACTTCGGCCGCCCTCCGCCCGGCCGGCACCGACATCACCACGACCGCCGCCGCGGGCACCACGGCCACCGTCTACCGCGTGTCCGGCACGGTCTGCGGCCACCGCGTGACGGCCGTCACGAAGCCGGTCGGAACGCCGGGGCCGGACGAGGTCGTGTCCGTGGACGTCGACGTGGCCGATGGCCTGGTCACCGTCACCACCGGTGGACAACCGGACGACGCAGCGATCGCCGCAGACCTCGGCGCCGCCGGTGATGAGCCGACCGGCCGCGTCCGACCGGCGTGAACCGTCCACGGCCGCCGTCGGGGCCCGTCCTTCCGGTCCGGGTCCCGGCCCCACTCCCGCCGAACGAGGAGCAGGACATGACCACCAGGACTCCGGGCGCCGCCCAGGTAGAGCTCGCCATCGGCGGCATGACCTGCGCCTCGTGCGCTGCCCGCATCGAGAAGAAGCTCAATCGCATGGGCGGGGTCGAAGCCACCGTCAACTACGCCACCGAGAAGGCCAAGGTCACCTACGCCGACGACATCTCGGTCGAGGACCTGATCGCCACCGTCGAGGCGACCGGCTACTCCGCCCGGGAACCTGCCCCGCTCCGGGCCGCCGACGGCGAAGGTGCGGCGACCGGCCCGAGCGACGACGAGCGTGCCGGCAACGAGCTGCGGCCGCTGCGACAGCGGCTGGTCACCGCAGTCGTTCTCGCCGTTCCCGTCATCGCGATGGCGATGATCCCGGCCCTGCAGATCGAGTACTGGCAGTGGCTCTCGCTCACCCTTGCCGCGCCCGTTGTCACGTATGCGGCCTGGCCCTTCCACCGCGCCGCCTTCACCAACGCCCGGCACGGCGCGGCCACCATGGACACCCTGATCTCGGTCGGTACGACCGCCGCGTTCCTGTGGTCACTGTGGGCGCTCTTCCTCGGTACGGCCGGCACACCGGGCATGACACACCCTTTCGAGTTCACGATCGCCCGCAGCGACGGCTCGGGGAACATCTATCTGGAGGCCGCGGCGGGTGTCACGGCCTTCATCCTGGCCGGCCGGTACTTCGAGGCCCGCTCCAAGCGCAAGGCAGGTGCCGCCCTCAAGGCTCTCCTGGAGCTCGGGGCCAAGGAGGTGACCGTCCTGCGCGGCGGACTCGAAGTCACCGTGCCCACCGCGGACCTGCGGGTGGGTGACCGCTTCCTGGTCCGTCCCGGAGAGAAGATCGCCACCGACGGCACCGTTGTCGAGGGCTCCTCCGCGGTGGACGCGTCGATGCTCACGGGGGAGTCCGTACCCGTCGAGAAGTCCGTCGGCGACACCGTCACCGGGGCGACGCTGAACGCCGGGGGCCGGTTGGTCGTCGAGGCCACCCGGATCGGTGCCGACACCCAGCTCGCCCGCATGGCCGCGCTCGTCGAGGACGCGCAGAACGGCAAGGCCGCTGCCCAGCGCCTCGCCGACAGGATCTCCGCGGTGTTCGTGCCGGTCGTCATCGGGCTCGCGCTCGCCACACTCGGCTTCTGGCTCGGCAACAGCGCCGGCCTCACGGCCTCGTTCACCGCCGCCGTCGCCGTACTGGTCATCGCCTGCCCCTGCGCACTCGGCCTGGCCACCCCGACCGCCCTCATGGTCGGCACCGGCCGCGGCGCCCAGCTCGGCATCCTCATCAAGGGCCCGGAGGTTCTGGAGTCCACCCGCAAGGTGGACACCATCGTCCTGGACAAGACCGGTACCGTCACCACCGGCCGGATGACCCTGGTCAGGGTGCACACCGTCGGGGACACGGACGAGGAGGAGGTCCTGCGTCTCGCGGGCGCACTGGAGCACTCCTCCGAGCACCCGATCGCCCGGGCGGTCGCCACCGGAGCGGCGGCGAAGGCCGGTGCCCTGCCCGCCCCCGAGGACTTCGCCGGCATCCCCGGCCTCGGCGTCCAGGGCATCGTCGAGGGCCACGCCGTCCTCGTCGGCCGGGAACAGCTGCTCACCGAGTGGGCCATGGAACTGCCGGAGCAGCTCAGGAGTGCCAAGGACGACGCCGAGAGGGCCGGGAGGACCGCCGTCGTGGTCGCCTGGGACGGCGAGGCACGTGCGGTCCTGGAGGTGGCCGACGCGGTCAAGGAGACCAGCCCGGAGGCGATCCGGCGGCTGCGCGGACTGGGTCTGACCCCGATCCTTCTGACCGGCGACAACAAGGCGGTTGCCGATTCCGTGGCCGCCGAGGTCGGCATCGACGAAGTCATCTCCGGGGTCATGCCGCAGGAGAAGGTGGCCGTCGTCAAGAAGCTCCAGGCGGAGGGCCGCAGCGTCGCCATGGTCGGTGACGGTGTCAACGACGCGGCCGCACTCGCCCAGGCCGACCTCGGGCTCGCGATGGGCACCGGCACCGACGCCGCCATCGAGGCCGGCGACCTGACCCTCGTACGTGGAGACCTACGGGCCGCGGCCGACGCGATCCGGCTCTCCCGCAAGACGCTCGGCACGATCCGCTCGAACCTCTTCTGGGCCTTCGCCTACAACGTGGCGGCCCTGCCGCTCGCCGCGGCCGGTCTGCTCAACCCGATGATCGCCGGAGCGGCCATGGCCTTCTCCTCCGTCTTCGTCGTCGGCAACAGCCTGCGCCTGCGCAGCTTCCGCGCCGGCTGAAGCCGGGACGGCGTACGGCGGGCTGTCCCATTCCGCCGGCGCCGAGACGGGCGAGTAACTGGTACGCGCCTGTGCACGAGGAATCCTGGGGCCGCAGCCGGCACGACTGTGCCGCATCCGTGCACCCGTCGGACCGGGCCTCCGGGAATCGGCACGGACCTCGCGGACCGCTCCGAGGGAACCGGGGAGGAAGCCGGTCGTCACCGTCGTCGCCCTCGCTGCCGAGGCCGGTGGCCACCGCATGGCTCTCATCGAGCGGCACGAGAGCGTAGAGCTCCGCCAACGGGTGACCAGCCTCATCCATCAGCGGCGGGCGGCCGCGATGAGGCGTCGCAGCGTGGCGTGGGCGGGTGGGCCCCAGGTGGCCTTGCCGCCGGGGCGGCCGTTGACGCCGGCATCTCCGATGAAGATGCAGGCGAGGGCGCGCAGAACCGCCCAGCCGCGGGCGCGACGCAAGGTCGCGGCGTCCGGGGTCGGCCGGTAGGCCTCGTAGAAGCGGTCGGCGGCGCCGTCCGGCAGCAGTACCCAAGGGGCGGCGAGGTCGCAGGCTGGATCGCCCGCGAAGAGGTCACCGAAGTCGATCACGCCGCAGAAGGTGCCGTCCGCGGTGAGAACGTTGGCCGGATGCAGGTCGCCATGGAGCCACAGTGCCGGGCCCGCCCAGTCGGGCGCGGCGGCGGCGTCCTCCCAGACCGCGCGGACGGCGTCCGGGTCGGGGATCAGCCCCAGCTCGGTGGCCGAGGCGAGCTGCTCGGCGAACTGCTCGGCGTGGCCGGCCAGCGGCCCCCCGCGGCCACGACCGGCGGGCGCCCCGGTGGGAGCGGGTCGGTGAAGAGCTGTCAGGAAGGCGGCCAAGGTGTCGGCCGCCTCCGCAGCGCGCGTGGCGGGGGCGCGGTCGGCCTGCTCGCCCGGCACCCAGGTGGTGACGATCCAGGGCCGCGGAAACCGCTCGGAGGGCTCACCGAGGCGCTGCGGGACGGGGACCGGCAGGGGAAGGTACGGGGCGAGGGCGGGCAGCCACGCATGCTCCTTGCGCAGCAGAGCGTCCGCGGACTGCGTCGCCCAGGGCAACCGAACGGCGAGGTCGTCGCCGAGCCGCCACAGCTGGTTGTCCCAACCACGCGCGCCGAGCTTCACGGGGTGATCGGCCAGGTCAGGGTGCTGGTCGCGCAGCAGGTCCCGGACCAGTTCCGCTGTGATCTCGATCTCTGTGTGGGCCATGCGGACCAACCTTAGTCAGACAGCCCGCCGTTGAGGCACTTTCCCTTGTCACCGTGCGTCACAGATCAGCGGTTCTGACACAGTTCCTCACCCGCCTCACCCGCCTCACCCGCCTCACCCGCGGGGCCGTCCCGGTCGTCCGGACACCGGAACGGCTCCGTCCCGTCCGCGGGGCCTCAGCAGCAGCGCGCGGAGCCGGTTGACCTGGTGGACCGGCGAGGTCAGCCGCGCGGTCGATGCGCGGATCGCAAGGACCGCGGTGCCGCCGACGGCGAGCGCCGTCGGCCGGCAGTCACCACAGAACTCCGTAGCAAGCCGGCGACGCGACACCCGCCGGCGACCAGGCCCGTGGAGGCCTGCGCACGGGTCGGGCGCGCCCTGGTACGGGCGTCGACGGCCGACGCGTAGAAGGAGTCCGTGCTCATTCGGCCCCAGGCGGATCGCGCCTGAGGCGTCCCTCGAGGGAGAACGGGTACGCGCACTTCCGGCCCGCTTCGTCGAAGCACTGCTCGATCTGTTCCAACGCACCGGCCCCGGGATGCGAAGGGCGCTCCGGGAACCGAGGATGCCAAGGGGGGACGAGCCGAAGGGCCCGGCCCGTACGGACCGGTAAGCGACATCCCGAGGGAGACACCACCATGGCGCCCGAGCGATCCTCTTCCGGCAGCACCGCACCGCGCGACCCCGGCCTCGCGCTGCCGGTGGCTGACCGGGCGGGATGGGGCCCGGTGGATCTGCGGGCGGTGGACACCGTACGGGTCCTGGCCGCCGATGCCGTGCAGAAGACCGGCAACGGACATCCCGGTACGGCGATGAGCCTGGCGCCGCTCGCCTACCTGCTGTTCCAGCAGGTCATGCGGCACGATCCGGCCGATGACCAGTGGCTGGGCAGGGACCGTTTCGTGCTTTCGTGCGGTCACACCAGCCTCACGCTGTACATCCAGCTCTATCTCGCCGGCTACGGCCTGGAGATGGAGGATCTGGAGGCGCTGCGGACCTGGGGTTCGGCGACCCCCGGGCATCCGGAGTACAGGCACACCCGCGGTGTCGAGATCACCACCGGCCCGCTGGGTCAGGGCATGGGTGCCGCGGTCGGCATGGCGATGGCGGCACGCCGGGAGCGGGGCCTGCTCGACCCGGACGCCGCGCCGGGCGCCAGCCCCTTCGATCACCGGGTGTACGTGGTGGCTTCCGACGGCGACATGATGGAGGGTGTGGCCTCGGAGGCCGCTTCGCTCGCCGGTCACCAGCGACTCGGCGGCCTCGTGGTGTTCTACGACTCGAACCACATCTCCATCGAGGACGACACCGACATCTCCTTCAGCGAGGACGTCCCCGCCCGCTTCGCCGCCTACGGCTGGCACGTGCAGACGGTGGACTGGACCCGCACGGGCGACTACGTCGAGGACGTCGATGCGCTGCTCGCCGCGGTCGAAGCGGCCGAGGAGGACCGGAACCGCCCGTCGTTGATCATGCTGCGCACCATCATCGGATGGCCCGCCCCGACGAAGAGGAACACCGGCAAGGCGCACGGGGCGGCTCTGGGCGACGACGAGGTCGCCGGCACGAAGAAGCTGCTCGGCTTCGACCCCGAGGTCTCGTTCGCGATCGAGGACGAGGTCCTTGCCCACACCCGCGCAGTCGGGGAGCGGGGCCGGGCGGCGCGGGAGCAGTGGCAGCCGGGGTACGAGAGCTGGCGTGCCGCGAACCCGGAGCGGGCCGCGCTGCTGGACCGCCTTCGGGAGCAGCGGCTCCCCGAGGGCTGGACCGAGGCACTGCCCGCGTTTCCGGCCGATGCGAAGGGCATGGCCACCCGCAAGGCGTCCGGCGAGGTGCTCGGCGCTCTGGCACCGGTGCTGCCCGAACTGTGGGGCGGCTCCGCGGACCTGGCCGGAAGCAACAACACCACCATGGAGGGCGAGCCCTCCTTCATTCCGGCGGACCGGCAGACCGAGGAGTTCAAGGGCGGCCCCTACGGGCGGACCCTGCACTTCGGAATCCGTGAACACGTGATGGGAGCCGTACTCAACGGCATCGCCCTGCAGAGCCTGACCCGCCCCTACGGCGGTACGTTCCTGACGTTCAGCGACTACATGCGGCCGGCTGTCCGCCTCGCCGCGCTGATGAAGCTGCCCGCCACCTATGTGTGGACCCACGACTCGATCGGGCTCGGCGAGGACGGTCCGACGCACCAGCCCGTCGAACACCTCGCCGCACTGCGGGCGATCCCCGGCCTCGACGTCGTCCGCCCGGGGGACGCGAACGAGACGGTGGTCTGCTGGCGGACGATCCTGGAGCACACCGACCGGCCCGCCGGTCTCGTCCTGACCCGGCAGAACCTTCCGGTGCTCGACCGCGCCGACGGCGTCCACGCCCCGGCCGAGGGAGCGGCCCGCGGTGCCTACATCCTCGTGGAGGCCTCCGGAACCGCGCCCGACGTCATCCTGGTGGCGACGGGGTCGGAGGTCCAGATCGCCCTCGACGCCCGCAAGCTGCTGGCCGACGAGGGGCTGGCCGTACGCGTGGTCTCGATGCCCTGCCGCGAATGGTTCGCCGAACAGCCGCTGTCCTACCAGGACGAGGTGCTGCCGCCCGACGTACGCGCCCGCGTCAGTGTCGAGGCGGCCGTCGGCCAGGGCTGGCGCGAGCTGGTCGGCGACGCGGGCCGGATCGTGAGCCTGGAGCACTACGGAGCGTCCGCCGACTACCGGCGGCTGTACGAGGAGTTCGGCATCACCGCCGAAGCCGTCGCCGCGGCCGCCCGCGGCAGCATCCGCGACGCGGTGGACGTACCCAGGCCCGGCGGCCGGCGCGACACGTCCGGTTGAGGGACGGCACGGGCGGCGTTGCGGTTCGGTGCCCCGGACGGCGCCCCCAGTGCCGCCTACTGCATCTGGCGCCGCACCAGTTCATGCAGCCGCCCGCCCGTGTCCGCGAGCAGCTCCGCGGGCGGCCCCTGCTGGACGATGCGGCCGTCCGACATGACGATCACACGATCGGCGTCCAGGACCGTGGAGAGCCGGTGCGCGATCACGACACGGGTGGCCCGCAGGGACCGGGTGCTCTCGATCACGGTGCGCTGGGTCTCGTTGTCGAGCGCGCTGGTTGCCTCGTCGAAGAACAGGATGCGGGGGCGCCGGACGAGTGCCTGGGCGATCATCAGGCGCTGACGCTGGCCCCCGGAGATGGCGCCGCCACCGGAGATCATGGTGTGCAGGCCCATCGGCATACGCTTGATGTCCTCGGCCAGACCCGCCATCGCGGCAGCCTCCCACGCCTCTTCCTGGGTGAAGACCTCGGCGCCGCAGATGCAGTCCAGGATCGATCCCGACAGCGGCTGGGCGTTCTGCAGGACGACCCCGCACTGGCGGCGCACGGCTGCCTGGTCCAGTGCCGCCAGATCCTGGCCGTCGTACAGGACACTGCCGGCGACCGGCTTGTCGAAGCCGATGAGCAGTCTCAGCAGCGTGGACTTGCCGCAGCCGCTGGGGCCCACGATCGCGACGAACTCTCCCGGCCGTACGGTCAGGGACAGATCGTCGAGTACGGCGGGACCGTCATCGGTGTAGCGGAAGGACAGGCCCCTCGCTTCGATCTTCCCGGACAGTGCGCCGGGCTGCGTGCTGGCACCGCGTACCTCGGGTGCCTCGTCGAGCACCGGCTTGATCTGCTCGAACATCGGCAGCACGGCGGCAGCCGACACGAACGCCCCGGTGAGCTGCGTGACCGCCGTCAGGAGCATGGTCACAGAGGTGTTGAAGGTCAGGAACTCACTGGCGGACAGCGAGCCGCGGGCGGGACCCGCCAGCAGGATGAACATGACCAGCGAACACAGCGGCAGATAGACCGCGTTGAGCACCGTCGTCAGGTTCTTGATCCGGCCCGCGCGCTTCTGCAGCTCACGGCTGCGGGCGAACTCCGCCGCCCACGCCCCGTACGCGAAGCTCTCCGCCGAGGCGACCCGCAGCTTGGGCAACCCGCGCAGCGTCTGGAACGCCTGGTTGTTCAGCTTGTTGCCGAGCTCGACCAACCGGCGCTGCCACCGCAGCTCCCACATCCCCATGGTGAGGAACACGCCCGCGATGACAACCAGCATCGCGATGGCGGTCAGCGCCAGCGGGACGCTGAACCAGAACAGCAGGCCGAGATTCATCGCACCGAGCGTGCCGGCCTGCACGGCGACGGGCCCGATGCCGGACAGCACACGACGGATCGCACTGACACCCATCGCCGCGCTCGCCAGCTCCCCGGTGGAGCGCTCGGTGAAGAACTTCGTCGGCAGGCGCAACAGCCGGTCCCACACAGCGGGCTGGAGCGAGCTCTCGATGCGCCCCTCCATGCGCAGGATGGTGAGGTTCTGCAGCAGCATGAAAGCGGCCGAGACGACTCCGGTGATGATCACGGCCAGTGAGACCTGAACGATGAGGCTGTTCTCGGCATTGGGCACGTACACGCCGAGCACCTGGCCCGTCGCGACCGGCACGAGCGAACCGAGCGCCACCGTCACGAGCCCGGTCAGGACGAGTCTGCGCAGATCGGCCCGGGTGCCGAGCAGACTGAAGCGCAGCAGCTGCCACTTGCCCAGCGGCCGCTCCGGCAACGGCCGGTAGAACATGACGGCGCGCTGCTCGAAGTCCTGTGCAGCGGTGCTGTCGACACGGGTGCGCCGGCCGGTCAGCGGGTTCACCGCCTCGTACCGGCCGCGGCGCCACAGCAGCGCGACCGGCGCCCCCGACGCGGCCCGGTGGCCCACCAGCGGTCCGGAGTTCTCCCGCCACCAGCGCCCGTCGAGCCGGACCGCACGGGTCCGGATCCGGGACGCGACCGCGACACGCTCGACCGGGTCGATCCGGTCGCTCACCGCGCCGTCCGCCGGAGCTTCCGACAGGACGATCCCCGACTCCCTCGCCACCAGCCGACAGGCCGCGTACACCGCGTCGTCGGTTGCGCCGGCGGTACGCGAGGGGCTCCTGCCGGAACGGCCGATCGAGGTCAGCAGGGCCTGGTCGGCCTCCTTGCGGACGGCTTCGCCCGCCTTCATGCCGGCCGCCGTCCGGTCCTCGTGGGCGCGCTCCAGCTGTTCGATCCAGCGGTCGAGCGCGGACAGCAACCGGTACTGCTGGTTGACCATCCCCTGCCACATCGCGGCGTCGACGAGCAGATCACCGGCGGCCTCCGCGCTGAACGCCGCGCCGTACTGCACGCTGCCGGGTGACACCGGCAGCCAGAGGATGTCGTCGTCGCCCACCGTGTCGCCGACAGCGGTCCTGCTGTCCAGCGGGGCCTCGAACAGCACACGCTGACTGCGCCCGACGCCGAGCGAGAAGGCGTGCTCCAGTAGACTCAGAGCGGCGTCCCCGGTGTCGTAATGGCTGCGGTACTGCCCCTCGAACACCCCCTGGTCCGCGTACTCGGGCCGGTAGAGCTCCCGCAGCGGGATCCGGCGCAGCACGCACTCCTGCAGAGGTCGGCCGACCAGCGTGTGCTGCGGTCCCTCGACGGGCCCCAGCACCAGTGTTCCCGGCTCGAGCCGGCCGAGGAAGTGCCAGTGGCCCTGCTCCAGCGCGTCGACCGCGAACAGGTCGAGGGCACCGCCCACGACGAGCCACAGCACCTGGGGCCCTTCGAGCGAAAGACTGCGCAGCCCGGTGCAGTCGACCGGAGCGCCGAGCCCTCCCAGCGCTGCGATGACCGGGTCGTGCCCGAGGGTCCTTTCGCCCGCCGGGTGTTGTACGGACGTCACGTCAGTGCTCCCTGACCAGTTCGGCGTACGGACCCCCGGCAGCCACCAGATCCTCGTGCCGTCCGCGTTCCACGACGGATCCGTGGTCCAGGACCACGATCTCGTCGCTGTCGCGGACCGTGCTCAGCCGGTGCGCGATCACGACGCAGGCACAGCCGCGCCGCCGCAGATTGTCGATGATGACCTGCTCGGTCTCCGCGTCCAGTGCGCTGGTGACCTCGTCCAGAACCAGGATGCTGGGCCGTCGCACGAGAGCGCGCGCGATTTCCAGACGCTGGCGCTGTCCGCCGGAGAAGTTGCGGCCGTCCTGCTCCACCCTGCTGTGGATGCCCCTCGGACGACGGGCGACGACCTCGTACAGCGCGGCGTCCTGGAGCGCGGCGACGACGGCTTCGTCCGGGACCGAGGGGTCCCACAGCGCCACGTTGTCCCGCACCGTGCCCTCGAACAGGAAGACGTCCTGGTCGACGAAGGAGACCGACGCGGCAAGCGCGCCCCGCGGAATGTCCTCGAGTCGTTGTCCGTCGATCCGGATCGTGCCCTCCCACGGGCTGTAGAGCCCCGAAATCAGCCGGGAGACCGTCGACTTGCCGCTGCCGGACCCGCCGACGAGCGCCACCTGCTGACCGGGCCCCACAGACAGCGAGAAACCGGTGAGCAGCGGCTTGTCGAGCGGGCTGTAGCCGAAGGTGATGTCGTCCAGCGTCACATGACCCTTGAGCCGACGGGTACTCGCGGCGGGCTCCGGGCGGGAGTAGAGGGGGTCGACCGGGAAGTTCTCGACATCCTTCAGACGGGCTACGTCGGCCGCGAAGTCCTGGACCCGGCCCGCCACCCCGTTGAGCCGGGTGACCGGTGCGGTGAAACGGGTCACCAGCGCCTGGAAGGCGACGAGCAGTCCGATCGAGATATGCCCCTCGACCGCCCGCAGCCCGCCGATCCAGAGGATCAGCGCGCTGTTGAGCGTCGCGAGGGCGGGAGCGACGATGCCGAGCCATGCGCTCGGCACTCCGAGACGCTGCTGCTCGTCCAGCGTCGTCGCGTGCTGGCCCGCCCAGCGGCGGAAGTATCCGTTCTCCCCGCCGGTCGCCTTCATGGTCTCGATCAGCTGCAGGCCGGTGTACGAGGTGTTCGTCAGCCGAGCGCTGTCGGCCCGCAGCTTCTGGGTACCGGTGGCCCGCAGCCGCACGACGATCCGCATCGCGACCACGTTGAGCAGGGCGATTCCCACCCCGATGACGGTCAGCTGCGGATCGTACGTCCACAGCAGGAACGCGTAGAGCAGGACGACGATTCCGTCCACACCGGCCGCGGTGAGGTCCCGGGCGAGTGTCTCGGCCACCGCGTCGTTCGACTGCAGGCGCTGGACGAGGTCGGCGGGGCTGCGCTGGGCGAAGAAGGTCACCGGCAGCCGGAGCAGATGCCGGAAGAAGCGGGCACTGCCGAGCGTGGAGGAGATGATGCGCCCGCGCAGCAGATTCGCCTGCTGCAGCCAGGTCAGGACGAGGGTGAGCGCGACCATGGTGCCCATCGCGGCGAACAGCACACCCAGCAGCGAGGTCTGGTTGCCGATCAGGAACATGTCGATGTACGTACGGCTCAGCGCCGGCAACGTGGCGCCGACCGCCACCAGCAGCAGGCTGGCGAGCAGTGCCACCAGCATCGTGCCCGTGGTGCCGCGCAGCCGCGCGGGCAGGGCGCTCATGACGCCGGGCTTCCGGCCACCGCGCCGGAAGTCGTCGCCCGGCTCCAGGACGAGCACGACCCCGGTGAAGCTGGTGTCGAAATCCTCGGACGGCACGAAACGGCGGCCCTTGTCGGGGTCGTTGATGTGCACGCCCCGCCGCCCGAGCCGACGTCCCGTGCCGTCGTACACGACGTAGTGGTTGAACTCCCAGAACAGGATGGCCGGCGCCTGAACCTCCGTGAGTGCCGCCGGCTCCATCTGCATGCCCTTGGCCTTCAGGCCGTAACTACGGGCCGCCTTCAGCACGTTGCTGGCGCGCGAGCCGTCGCGCGACACGCCGCAGGCGATGCGCAGCTCCTCCAGCGGCACATGCCGGCCGAAGTGGGCGAGCACCATCGCCAGCGAAGCGGCTCCGCACTCCAGCGCCTCCATCTGGAGCACGGTGGGAGTGCGTACGGTCCGTGTCCGTCCGGCCTTCGGTACAGGGCGCGGCTGCGACCGCCGCCTGCCGCCCGAGGTGCTCTCGGGACGGTGTCTGCCGCGAGAGGGGGGCGGCAGCTGCTGCGCTGCGGGGGACGGATGCGGTGCGGTCACGGGAGCAGCCAATCGATCGGACGCCGGTCGGCCAGATGGACGGAGCCGGTGGCCAGGGTCATGGATTCGATCGCGTACGGGGGCCCTTGGGCCGAGGACCACCGGTAGCCGGACTCGGTGGCGGCGGAGCGGTCGAGCCGTACCAGGACCGCCACCGGTCTGCCGTGGCGCGAGAACTGTTCTCCCAGCTGGCCGTCGCCGAGGAAGCGGGTGATCTGCTGCTGGGTCCGGGGCCTGCCGACTGCGGCTACCCGGCCGCGCAGCACTCCGTACTGCTGGGAGGGCACGGACTGGACGGTGAGGTCGACGGAGGCGCCCACCCGGACGGCCGACCCGCTGTTGGCCGGTACGTAGAGCATCACGACCAGGGGATCGTCGGTGCCGTCGATGCGTTCGACGCTCGCCACGTCCGCACCCGTAGTGATCACGGCGCCGATCGTGGCCGTCACTGTGGTCAGCCGGCCTGCGTCGATGGTGCGCACGACGCTGCTGCCCTGCTCCGTGCGGACCTTGAGCAACGGTGCATCGGCAGGCAGGGTTTCGCCTTCGGCGGCGAGCACTTCGGTGATCTGCCCGGCGACCGGGCTCTGCAGGATGTAACTGCCCTGGGCGTGCGTGACGATCCCGGGGGCGCCGAGTGTGGAGGCGACGGTGCCGGTGACCGCCCAGAAGCAGGCAGCGGCCATCACGGCCACGGTGATGCTCAGGACGAGCAGTCCCTGCGGGCGTGCGAACCGCACCGGCAGGTCGAGCTGTTCGGGCGACTGCAGCTTGGAAAGGGCCTGTTGGCGGAACTGCAAGGAACTCTTCCCTCACCTGTCGGCGGGCCGCACCGGGCCCCGGAACCGAGTGGTTCCGGGGCCCGGTGTCGATGCCGTCTCAGAGACCGGCGACGAGGCCGGTGGCCAGGCCGGAGACCGCGCCGGTGTTCACGCCGGTGACCGAGCCGACCAGGCCGGTGACCGAGCCGAGGACGCCGGAGACCGGAGCGATGGAGTCCGCGGTGGCCGTGACGTTGCCGAGCACGCCGCCGATGAGGCCGCCGGACACGTTGTCCAGGTCGTTGTCGGAGATCTCGAGGGTCTCAACCTGGGGGGTGAGGTTCATGGTGAGTGCTGCCCTTCGTGTGGAAATTCGTTAAACCGGGAACCCGTGGTGCGGCTCCCGTATGGGCCAGGATCAAAGCATGCTGATGCCTTGCGCAGCCAATCGAACAACAGTGGATCGGTCGATATCGGCTCCCTCGAATCCCCTCGCGTGCAGACCCGTCCATTTTCTGGCGGCAATTCCTTCACGAGCTTCACGGAATGAATTCCTCGTGGTCGTGACCCTCTTTGCTTCAAGTGGGGCACTCCTGCACCAAACGGCCCCGGACCTGGTACGTACCTGGTCCGGTCAGGGTGTTCCGTGACGGTCCGCGTGGTCGGTCTGCGTATGCGGTGTGCAGGTTTTAGCCGAGTCGGCGATATGAGGGCCCGTAGGAAGAACGCATGCGGATCCCTGCCGGTGCCGGATGTGGAAGTGACGTCGGGGAATAGATGGAGCTATTTCTCCCGTCGCGTGTCCGGTCGTCACACCGTCTCCGGGAATGTGGTGGAGATGTGTCCCTTTCACTGATTCTGCGGACGCGGGTGCGATGTGAGGGCGGTAAGCGTGCGGCCGGCTGCCCGTCGATGGAGGCCTGGGCGGCTCGTGCGGGGGTGCGTCACCGATTCATCCGATGAACCGTGCGCACCACCCTTCTCCCTGGGTACGCGTGACGCTACGATCGTGCTGCGCTATGGGAGCGCTCCCATCTCTGTGTCAATCCCCGGCCGCCGTCTTCGGCGGTCCAGCTCGGAGAGGACGTTTCCGTGCGCTTAAGCGCCAGACCCTTCGCCGCACTACTGGCGGCACTCACCCTGACCGCCGGGTTGGCCGTCACCGGAACCCCGGCCGCGGCACGCTCGAACGATGCGCCCCGAACGGCCGAAGCATCCGATGTGTCGATCGCCGCGGACACCTACAGCTGGAAGAATGCGCGGATCGACGGCGGCGGTTTCGTGCCGGGCATCGTCTTCAACCGGTCCGAGAAGAATCTCGCCTACGCGCGTACCGACATCGGCGGCGCCTACCGCTGGAACCAATCGGGCAAGCAGTGGACGCCGCTGCTCGACTGGGTGGACTGGGACAGATGGGGCTGGTCCGGCGTCGTGAGTCTCGCCTCCGACACAGCCGAGCCCGACAACGTGTACGCCGCCGTCGGTACGTACACCAACAGCTGGGACCCGACGAACGGCGCCGTCCTGCGCTCCTCGGACCGCGGCGCCTCCTGGAAGGCGACCACGCTTCCCTTCAAGCTCGGCGGCAACATGCCGGGGCGCGGGATGGGGGAGCGTCTCGCGGTCGACCCGAACAAGAACTCCGTCCTCTATCTGGGCGCGCCCAGTGGCAAGGGGCTGTGGAGGTCCACCGATTCAGGCGTCACCTGGTCGGAGGTGACGGCCTTCCCGAATCCGGGGAACTACGCGCAGGACCCGTCCGACACCAGCGGATACGCCGGCGACAACCAGGGCATCGTCTGGGTGACCTTCGACGAGCGGTCCGGCAGCGCGGGCAGCACCACCCAGGACATCTACGTGGGGGTCGCCGACAAGGAGAACACCGTCTACCGCTCGACGAACGGCGGCAGCACCTGGTCGCGGATCGCCGGACAGCCGACCGGGTACCTCGCGCACAAGGGTGTACTCGACTCCTCCACGGGCTACCTCTATCTGACGCTGAGCGACACGGGCGGCCCGTACGACGGCGGCAAGGGGCGCATCTGGCGGTACGCCACCGGGACCGGTGAGTGGACGGACGTCAGCCCGGTCGCGGAGGCCGACACCTACTACGGGTTCAGCGGACTCTCCGTGGACCGGCAGAAACCGGGCACCCTGATGGCCACCGCCTACAGCTCCTGGTGGCCCGACACCCAGATCTTCCGCTCCACCGACAGCGGTGCGACGTGGACACAGGCCTGGGAGTACACCAGTTACCCGAACCGTTCGAACCGCTACACCCAGGACGTCTCCTCCGTCCCCTGGCTCAGCTGGGGCGCCAACCCGTCCCCGCCCGAGACCACGCCCAAGCTGGGGTGGATGACGGAGGCACTGGAGATCGACCCCTTCGACTCGGACCGGATGATGTACGGGACGGGTGCGACGGTCTACGGCACCGAGAACCTCACGTCCTGGGACTCGGGCAGCCAGTTCAAGATCACTCCGATGGTGAAGGGACTGGAGGAGACAGCCGTCAACGACCTGGCGAGCCCGCCGTCCGGCGCTCCGCTGCTGAGCGCGCTCGGTGACATCGGAGGCTTCCGGCACACGGATCTCGACGCGGTGCCCAGCCTGATGTTCACCTCGCCGAACCTTGATTCGACCACCAGCCTGGACTTCGCGGAGGCATCACCAGGAACGGTCGTCCGGGTCGGCAACGCCGATGCCGCCCCGCACATCGGCTTCTCCACCGACAACGGGGCCAACTGGTTCCAGGGCTCCGAACCTTCCGGAGTCACCGGCGGCGGTACGGTCGCCGCAGCCGCGGACGCCAGTGGATTCGTCTGGAGCCCGGACGGTGCGGCCGTCCACCGCACCACGGGCTACGGCAACTCCTGGACCGCGTCCACCGGCATTCCGGCCGGGGCGACGGTCGAGTCCGACCGGAAGAACCCGAAGAAGTTCTACGGCTTCAAGGCCGGCACCTTCTACGTGTCGACGGACGGCGGTGCCACCTTCACCGCCAAGGCGAACGGCCTGCCCGCCGAAGGCAACGTCCGCTTCAAGGCGTTGCCCGGTACCGAGGGCGACATCTGGCTCGCGGGCGGCTCGTCGACGGGCGCGTACGGGCTGTGGCGTTCCACCGACTCCGGTACGAGTTTCACCAAGTTCTCCGGTGTGGAGCAGGCGGACAGCGTGGGCTTCGGCAAGGCCGCCCCGGGCGCCTCGTACCAGACCGTCTTCGTGAGCGCGAAGATCGGTGGGGTGCGCGGGATCTTCCGGTCCACGGACGCGGGTGCGAACTGGACGCGGATCAACGACGACGCACACCAGTGGGGTTGGACCGGGGCCGCGATCACCGGCGACCCGCGGGTCTACGGACGGGTGTACGTGTCCACCAACGGCCGGGGGATCCAGGTGGGTGAGACCTCGGACGACGGGAGCACGGATCCCGACCCGGACCCTGATCCCGACCCGGACCCCGATCCGGAGGAGCCTCCGGCGGACGCCGACTGCGCGGTGACGTACACGATCACCAATCAGTGGTCCGGCGGCTTCCAGGCCGATGTGACGGTCACCAACACCGGGAGCGCGGCCCTCGACGGCTGGCAGCTGGCCTGGTCCTTCCCCGGCGGACAGAAAGTCACGCAGATGTGGAACGCCACCCCCAAGCAGGACGGCGCGAAGGTGACGGCGGCCGACGTCGGCTGGAACGGCAAGGTGGCGTCCGGCTCCTCCGTGGGCTTCGGCTTCTCGGGCAGTTGGTCGGGCAGCAATGCCGAGCCGGAAGCGTTCGCGCTGGGCGGTGAGGCCTGCACCGTCGGCTGACGCGCACGGACCGACGCGGGAGGGAACCGTCCTCCCGCGTCGGCCACCCGATGCGCGAAAATGGACATACCGACCTCGGTGTGCTGCATTGGAGTGACCGCACCCTCTCCGGGAGGCACCGTGACCGACATCGACGTGCTGGTCGTCGGGGCGGGCCCGGTCGGTCTCACGGCGGCGACGGAGCTGCAGCGGCGGGGTATCGGATGCAGGGTCGTCGACCGGCTCCGGGCGCGTCTGCCGTTCGCCAGGGCCGTGGGCGTCCAGCCCAGGACCCTGGAGATCTGGGACCGGATGGGGATGGTGCGTGAGGCGCTGGAGACGGCTGTTCAACTCGAAGGACAACTGCTCTACGTCAACGGGGAGGAACAGGCCCGGATCGATCTGACCCTGCCGCCGGACGTTCCCTACGGCTTCGCCGCCCTCCCGCAGTACGAGACGGAACGGCTCCTCGAAGAACTCCTGGTCCGCCTGGGAGGGCAGGTCGAGCGCGGCACGGAGCTCGTCTCCTTCGACCAGGACGACGGCGAGGTCAGGGCATGTCTGGCTCTGCCCTCCGGCGGGACGGAGGAGCTTCGGGCCCGCTATCTGGTCGGCTGCGACGGCGCCCACAGCGTCGTACGCAAGGGCCTCGGGCTCGCCTTCGAGGGTGCGGCCCTCCCGGAGGAGTACATGCTGGGCGATGTCGAGGTCGACTGGGACCTGCCCGTCGGGTACGGAGTCCGGTCCTCGCATGTCGTCGACGGGCGCACCGATGATCTGCTGGTGTGCATCCCGCTGCCCGGAAGCCGCCGCTACCGGATGTCGATGCCGACTCCGCCCGAGCTCTCCCGGATACAACAGGCCGGCAGGGACGGGGTGTTGCACGGACTGAGCGGCGACCGTGGCCCGCAGCCCGGGCTGGAGCACATCCAGGCGGTGCTCGACCGGCTCTCGCCCCGGCCCACGACCGCCTCGTCGCTGCGCTGGTCCTCCGTCTTCCGCATCAGCCACCGTCTGGTGGACCGCTACGGGCAGGGGCGGGTGTTCGTGGCGGGGGACGCCGCCCATATCCATCCGCCCACGGGAGCCCAGGGCATGAACACCGGCATCCAGGACGCCTACAACCTGGCGTGGAAGCTGGCGGCCGCGGTGCGCGGACAAGCGGGGGAAGGGCTGTTGGCGAGCTACGACTCCGAGCGCCGTCCGGTCGGAGAGGAAGTGGTGCAGAGGACGGTGCGTCATGCGCGGAGCGGCATCCAGTCCGGTCCGGACGACCCGGCGACGATGATGCGCCGGGAGGCCCAGCTCCTGGTCGGCTACCGGGACAGCCCCGTCGTGGGGCCGGACGGCGCCGCGCACGACGGCCCGGCCCCGGGCGACCGCGCTCCCGACTGCAAAGGTCTCAGGTACGGTCTGGCGTCCTTCCCCGTACGCTTGTTCACCCTGCTGCGGGGACGGGACCACACTCTGCTGCTGTACGCGGACGACGAGGAACAGCCGACGCGATTCGACGAGGTGGCGGCTGCCGCCCAGCGCGTGGCGCCCGGCCTGCTGAACGCCTGCGCGGTACTCGCCCCGAAGGTGCGGGCGTCCGGGCTGCAGCTGCCCGCCGTGCACGACGGCCTCGACGAGTTCCGGTCGATGTACGGCGCTCGCGGCGGCGAGGCGATCCTCGTACGCCCGGACGGTTACCTGGGGCTGCGGATCACTCCCGCGACCGTCCCGGAGCTGCGTTCCTACCTGGAGATGGTCGTCGGGACATGACGCGGGGCCCGGCAGTGACTGGCTGCCGGGCCCCACGCCGTTCAGGTGAGTGAAGCTTCACTCACCTCACCCCGTCTCAGGGAAAGGACACCACCTGTGACGGGATGGTCGACGTACCGGAGGTGGGGGATCCGGTGTTGTTGATGACGTGCTCGTACTGTCCCTTGCCGCCCAGTGACACGACGAGCAGGTCGTGGAACTTCACGCCGGGCTTCACCGGCGCCTGGAACCCGT
>NZ_JBHWVO010000034.1:0-66681 GCF_042736635.1 Streptomyces sp. NPDC060035 | reverse complement strand
GGTCCGGAGCTGTGCGCTCCGGACGGCCGCCGTCGACTGTCGGCGTCGAAGGACGTGCCGCCGTCGGCTGTCGGCGTCGAAGGGACGTGCCGCCGTCGGCTGTCGGCGTCGAAGGGACGTGCCGGTGTCAGCCCAGGCGTACCGGAAGTGCGCCGAATCCGTAGGCGATGAACGACTCGACCTGTCCTGCCGGGGCCGATGGGTCGGCCAGGCGCAGGCCCGGGAAGCGCGCGAAGAGCGCGGGCACCGCGATCGTCGCCTCGAGCCGGGCCAGCGGGGCGCCGATGCAGTAGTGCACGCCGTGACCGAAGGAGAGGTGCTCCTTGGCGGTCCCGGCAGGGTCGAAGCGGTCCGCGTCCGCGCCGTGACGGTCCGGGTCACGCCCTGCGGCGGCATACGTCGCGAGGATCGCGTCGCCGCGGGCGATGGTGATCCCGTCGTGGAGCTCGATGTCCTCGACTGCATAACGCAGCGGCAGGTTTGCGATCGGCGGGGCCCAGCGCAGTGTCTCCTCGACGACGTCGCTCCAGGTGACCTCCCCGCCGAGTACGCGTGCGAGCTGATCCGGGTGGGCGAGCAGTGCGTGGACGGCATTGCCGATGAGGTTGACCGTGGTCTCGTGGCCTGCCCCGATGACCAGGAGCAGCGTGTCGATGAGCTCGTTCTCGGTGAGGCCCGAGCCCTCCTCGTCACGGGCGGCGATCAGCACGCTCGTCAGGTCGTCGCCGGGCTGCTCCCGTTTGGCCGTGACCAGCCCCGTCAGGAGGCGGTGGACCTCCTGCCAGGTGGCGAGGGCCTGTTCGGGCGTTGCGGTGGTGTTCACGATCTCGCTGACGAGCCTCGCAGTGTCCGCCCGGTGGCTCTCGGGGAGGCCGAAGAGTTCGCAGATGACCTCCATCGGCAAGGGGTGCGCGTAGGAGGCGCGCAGGTCCACGGGCCTGTCGCCGACGGCGGCCATCCGGTCCAGGAGCCGCGCGGATATCTCCTCGATACGGGGCCCGAGGGCGTCGGTGCGTCGCTTGGTGAACGCGGGAGAGACGAGTGTGCGCAGCCGTCGGTGGTTGGCGCCGTAGGCGGTGAACATATTGGTCACGCCCACCCAGGAGTTGATCCATGTCTCCCGGAACCGGCCGTCGATCCAGTCGGGCCAGTGCCGGTTCGGGTCCTTGGACACGCGGTCGTCGGCGAGGAGTTGCTTCAGGACGTCGTGGCCGGTGGGTGCCCAGGCGACGATGCCGCCGGGAAGCTCCACCCTGGCGGCGGAACCGCAGGGGCGGAGCCGGTCCGCCTCACCGTGGATGTCGCGGCCTGCGGGGTCGATCACGACGGGCTGCTGTCCCATGGAGAACTCCTGCGTGTGGGCGGCGGGTCGAGTCGAGCGTAGAGGCGCAGGAGTTCATGATCCGAACAAACTGACGGGATGTGGGACACGCCTCAGGGGCGGAGCCGGGCTGCACACGCATGCCCCGGCTCCGCCCGTCGCCGGCTGAGCTGTCAGAAGAGCGGCGGCTGCGCGAACCTGACCAGTTCCAGGGGCTGTTGCGGGAACCAGGCCCCTGCGGCCGGGGCGACGGTGCCACGCTCCGGGTCCTCGGGACCGTTTGTGCCACGCAGGCAGAGGCCGTCCAACTCCCCCGGGATCTTGATCCACAGCGTGGCGTCGTGGAGCGGGGAACCTGTGCGGATGGTGGGCCGTGCGCCCAGGCCGCGGTCCGGCGGGTTGCACCACTCCTGCGCATCGGTGTGGAGGTCGTCCATGGTGCAGTCCAGGATGTCGAGCAGGGCCATGAGGATCTTCAGGCTCAGTCGCTCAGGTCTCCACGACGAGCCGGTAGACCTGGCTCGACGACAGGTTGATGCCGCGTTCAGCGAGCGGAGGGATGAGGCCGGTGGTAGAGAACATCCCGCGGTCGGCCATGACTTTGCGCAGGTGCCAGTGGTAGTCGAGCTTGGCGGCCATCGCCGGATCCCTCCTGTCAGGCTCCGGCGGCTCCTACGACGGCTTCGCCGTCGCAGTCGCGGCAAGGAGACCACGTACTACCAGCTCCAGGGCGCCCGGCAACACCTGCGGGCAGGCGTCTGTCTCCTGAACTGGCTCGAAGGCTAGAACTTGACCCTTGCCACCTGCCGACAGGCCGATCTTGAACGTTGGATGACCAGCGAGGACGCCCGTCTTCGCCAGGAGGCAGGCCACTTCGTGCGCTGGGCCCTCTCCCAGAAGATCGCCCGCGATCTCAGCTTCCCGGCCGAGCGATGGAACGGCCCCTCCCAGCCGATGGACGACGAAGCCCGCTGGGACACCGCCCGACGCCTCCTGCACGACGACACCCTCAAGCCCGAAGACCGCCTCGCCGGCCTGCTGTTGCTCCTCTACGCCCAGTGGCCCGCGGCGATCTCCCGCTCAACGTCGACCACATCGAGGAGACGAACGGAACCGTCCGCATCCACCTCGGCGCCGTCCCGGTCGAGCTTCCCACACCGGTCGCTGAACTGGCCCTCCAACAAGTCGCGGTTCGCCGCAGCCATGCCGTCCTCGGCCGGACAGACTCGCTCTGGCTCTTCCCCGGAGGTCAGCCCAGCCGCCCGATCAGCGCCTGGGCCATGGGCGAACGACTCCGCAAACTCGGCATCCGCCTCGCCCAGGCCCGCTCGACCGCGCTGTTCCAGCTCGCCACCGAACTGCCCGCCGCGGTCCTCGCCCGCACCCTCGGCATCACCGTCGCCGTCAAATGGCAGCGAGCCGCCGCCGGAGACTGGGCGGTATACGCAGCCGAGATCAGCCGCCGGAAGAAGGATGCATGAGGGTATCGCTAACGGTCGCACAGTTCCCTATCACCTGGGACGTTGAGCGGAATGTGGAGTTGATCTCCGAGGTCTTGGCCGAAGCCCGGCCCGACGACATCGTCGTCCTGCCCGAGGGTGCACTGTCAGGCTACGGGCCTGACCTCTCCGTCCTGGGCGACCTCGACACTCTGGCCCTGGCGAACGCCACAGACCGTGTCGCCGACCTGGCGCAGCGGAAAGCGGTCCATCTGTTCTGCGGCACGTTGCTCTTCGACCAGGGAGTCTGGAGCAACGCCGCCGTCTATTTTTCGCCCAACGGCGCGAGGTGGATCTATCGGAAGATTAACCTGGCGATGAACGAACGCGGCCGACTGGAAGCGGGGACCGACCTCTCCACCCTTTCCATCCCGATGGCCGGCGGGCAAGTCAGCCTCGGTGTCCAGATCTGCCGCGAGATCCGCTTCCCCGATCAATGGCAGCACCTTGCCAGCAGCGGAGCACAGGCGTTCATCTATCTCACCCACGCCGCAAACACAGCCGAGCCAGCTGGGGTTTGGAGAAGCCACCTCATCAGCCGCGCAGCGGAGAACCAGAGGTTCGTCCTTGCGGCGAATGTCGCGGACCCTCACCAGCACTGCCCCAGCATGATCATCTCGCCGCGAGGAGAGGTCCTGGCCGAGGTGACCTCCGGCGACACCGCCGTCATCAGAACCACCATCGATCTCGACCAGTGCGGCAGTTGGTACCTCGGCCAGCGGCGGCAAGACCTGCTGAGGCTGTCCTACGAAGGACGGGGCAGATCAAATTAAACGGTGCAAAGGGCGACTGCCCGCAGGCAGGCATTCGGGGGGTTCCCATACCCGAGCCCACCACTACGGGTCTCCGAGAAGCGCACACGTCAGGCCGTCGACCGGCTGGTCACCCTCCAGTTCGACCGGCACGGCGACCGGCTGTGGGACGAGGCCAAAGCCCTTCTGGACCACGAGCACGCCCGGATGCGGATCGGACAGGTCGCCGTACCGTTCGGGATCTGCGTCGAGCCCAGCAACGTCAAGGCCGGCGGTCACGCCTGCCCGTTCCGGTTCCGGTGCCTGGGCTGTGATCACACGGTGAGCAGCAGAGCCGCCGCCAGGGCGAGCGGCAGGGCTGTGACAAGGGTTGCGGGGGTGCGCATGGTGTCCATCCTCGGTCGCTACGAACGGGCGGGAGCGCCCCCATGAGCGTTACCGAGGGTCATGTATGCGTCAAAACTGTTGCGGCTGCTGCTTCGTGGGACCGCTCTCCCGGGACGCCTGTGCAGGGTCAGTGGTCGCTCAACGCTCCCGCGGCGCGCCGTACGGCATCACTGTCCGGCAGCTGCCTGCCCCCGTTCGGCGGCCCGGTCAGGACGAGCGCCGCCACGTCGTCACGTCGCACTCCTCCGGAGAACTCCTCCAGGTCGGCCTGGAGGGCATCCAGCACCTGCCGCGGATCACGCCCCGCCCACCGGGCGAGACGGTCGTCCAACGGGTAGAAGGACCCCGCGGGGTCGCGGGCCTCGGTCACGCCGTCCGTGAACACCAAGAGCGCGGCGCCATGCGGGAATCCGAACCATTCCGCGGCGCGTGCCTCCCTGCTGAGGTCCGCCAGCCCGAGGGGTACGGACGTCCGGTGCAGGGCGACCTTCGACGCCGATCCGGCGTGCAGCAACCGCGGCGACAGGTGCCCGCAGTTCACGGCCTGCACCCGGTCGCCCCCGTCGAATCCGAGCACCAGAGCGGTGACGAAGCGCTCGGTCTCTCCGGTCTCGGCGGAGAACTGGTTGTGCCGGGACACCGCAGCCTCCAGAGCGTCGGCCACCGCGGTGAGCTCGGCCTCCCGGATGGCCGCTTCGCGGAAAGCACCGAGTGCGGCGAAGCCCGCACCGATCGCGGGCAGTCCCTTGCCCTGGACGTCACCGATGATGACGCGGGTCCCGTAGGACGACTGCACCACCTCGTAGATGTCGCCGCCGACGAAGCGGTCCTCCTCGATCGGCTCGTAGATCCCGTGTACCCGGACCTGCTCGGTGACGATGGGCAGCGGCCGGAGAATCTGTCTCTGGAGTGCGACGGCCGCCGAACGCAGCCGGGCGATCTCGGTGGCATGCCGGATACGGGCGGAGCAGGCAACGACTCCCAGGGCGCTGGCCAGAGCGGTGAAGCCGATGACGAAAGCGACGTCCCAGAACGCCCCGGCGGACGCGATACGGGAGCCGACCACCACCACCATGACCCAGATCGCCACACAGACGGTCTGGCGGACCGTACAGAAGACCGACGCCAGTGCGGGCAGGACCACCAGGAGCGGAATGAGGGGCAGGTCCTCGCCGGTGAAGGCGTCGAGGACGACGATCAGCGACGTCAGCAGCACCAGCCCGACGGCGAGCACCCAGTTCCTGATGCGGGAAGCACCGGCCGCCGCTTCACCCGGATCCGTCCCGGGCAGCGGCGTCCGGCGCGCCGCTGCCGGCAGCCGGAGCCCCATGACCATGAAAGGCCTCCTGCCGATTCGTCGCTGTCACCCCACTTGTTCCAAGCTACCTTTCCCCTGGGCCGGGGTCCTGACGTCGTTCCGCGGCTCCGGATCCGTCGGGACCAGCGCCGAGAGGAACGAGGTCCGGCGGCGCAGCCGGAAGCCGAGGGATTCATAGAGCCGGATGGCGTTGACGTTCGACCCGGCGGCGTGCAGGAAGGGCGTCTCGCCGCGCTCCTCGATGCCGTGGGCGACGGCCTTGACGAGCCGCGTCGCGAGCCCCTGTCCCCGTACGGATTCGTCGGTGCACACGCCGCTGATCTCGGTCCAGCCGGGAGGGTGAAGCCGCTCGCCCGCCATCGCGACCAGCACCCCGGAACGCCGGATGCCCAGATAGGTGCCGAGCTCGACCGTGCGCGGGAGGAAGGGGCCGGGCCGGGTGCGCGCGACGAGTTCCAGCATCTCCGGCACATCGGCGGGGCCGAGGCGCAGCGCCTCCGGGTCGGGTGCGGTGTCCACGCCGTCGTCCACCAGCTGCACACCCTCGGCCTGGAAGACGATCTCCCAGTCGTCCGGTGGCGGCTCGCGGAAGGCGGTGAGGGTGACGGACGCACCCGGCCCGGCGAGCGCCGCGACATCGGCCCAGTCCCTGGCCTCGGGCCTGTCCGGCAGGGCGAGCCACGGTGTCACGTCGGGCGGGTAGCGCAGGATGCGGCCCCGGTGCTCCGCGAAGTGGGCATGGGGCCCGGTCAGCGAGGCGCGGGCCGGGTTGTCCAGCGGGTGCGCCGTGTCCGCGGGCGCCGGGCGGCCGGGGTGGCTCATGCCGCCACCCCGTTTGCGATCGCGCCGGTCCCGTCGGGTGCCGCTGCCCGGGTCCGTCCGGCGGCACCGGGGGCGGGTATCGGAGACTCCGCGGGGCTTCTTGTTCCGGGTCCGTCATGGCGATCGCGTACATAGGCCTTGGGCATGAGCTCCCTCGCTCCGGTTGATCTCAGCAGCTGACGACAGCATCAAAAGGCCCATTCGTCATGCACCTATTCCCGGGTCGCCCGACTGTTCATGAGCGTGCAATCAAGGCATCGGGCCGCGGGCCCCGACGGCCGGTGAAAAGACGGTCCGCCGGATCGTGCACCGCTAACGGGATCGTGCCCCCAACGCACCCCTGCCTGTGGCACTCTGGAGACGGCCGCCCCACCGGGCTCCCCCGTACCGGTGGGGCGGTTCTGTGTTTTCTCGCGCCCCGCGGGCTTCGGGTAGACGGCCCCCGGGGGGCGATGGAGGCGATTTCCGGCCAATTCCGGCGGCGTGCGCGGCTCAAATCCGCCCTCTGCGCATGCGGGCCGAACCTACGGGCAGGCGCCCAGACCTCATGGCCTACGACCTGAGGAGTGTGACGACATGACGGCGCACACCGCGCAGACCGCAGACGTGACGCGAGCAGGGGTGTCGGACGATCTGCCGTGGATCGAGGACGCCGGAAAGATCGCGCCCAAGGACGCGCGCACCCTGTCGAGGCTCTTCTTCGATCGGCTGCAGGTGCTCGAGGAGGGCACTGCGGAGTACCAGTACGCCCGGAACACCCTCATCGAGATGAACCTGTCGCTCGTCCGTTTCGCGGCGGGCCGCTTCCGCAACCGGGGCAGCGGCGACATGGAGGACATCGTTCAGGTCGGCACCGTGGGCCTGATCAAGGCCATCGACCGTTTCGACCTTTCCCGCGAGGTGGAGTTCACCTCGTTCGCCGTGCCGTACATCGTCGGTGAGATCAAGCGGTTCTTCCGCGACACCAGCTGGTCCGTGCATGTGCCCCGGCGACTGCAGGAACTGCGGGTCGACATCGCCAAGGCGAAGGAGGCCCTGTCGGCCGGCCTGGACAGAGACCCCACCGTCCACGAACTCGCCGAGTATCTCGGTCTCGACGAGGCGGAGATCATCGAGGGCATCGTCGCCGCCAACGGCTACACGGCGGGATCACTCGACATGCCGACCGACACGGCGGACTCCGCGGGACATACGACGAGCGGCCGCACCTTCGCGGACGTACTGGGCCGCACCGACCCCGCCATGGAGGCGGTGGAGAATCTTCATGCCCTCGCGCCCCTGCTGGGTGAACTCGACGCACGCGAGCGCCGCATCATCGACATGCGGTTCGGCCAGGAGATGACGCAGGCTCAGATCGGTGACCGGCTGGGTATCTCCCAGATGCATGTCTCCCGGCTGCTCAGCCGCATTCTGGACAAGCTCCGCACCGGTATGTTCACGCAGGACTGACGGCTCGCCCGAAGCGTTCCCAGCGCCGGCGGAACCCGGCTTCGGCCCCGGCCCCGGCCCGACGGCATCCCGCCGGGCGCCCTCCCGCCCGGCCGCCTCTCCCATGCACCGGTCCGCCGCACCGTGCTCAGAGTGCGGCGGACCGGTTGCTGCAACACAACTGCCGTCTGTTGCTGCGGCATTGCAGGTTCATGGCCATCCCTGCGGCACGCTTCCGCACCCGCGGCGCGGCCCTCTACGGTCCGTAATCAGCCCGTCGCCGCCGCGTCGCCATCCGTGCTCGCGCGCATCCGCCACTGAACCACCGTGCGAGGAATGACATGAGCCAGCCGGTCGATTCCGTCACCGCAGGACACACTCCCGAGGACCACGACCGGCAGGATGCCGGGGCCGCATGGTCCTTCGAGACCAAGCAGATCCACTCCGGTGCCGTCCCGGACCCCACGACCGGTGCCCGTGCGGTTCCGATCTACCAGTCGACGTCGTTCGTCTTCCGTGACACGCAGCACGCGGCCGACCTCTTCTCGCTGGCCGAACCCGGCAACATCTACACCCGGATCCACAACCCGACGCAGGACGTCCTGGAACAGCGGATCGCCGCGCTGGAGGGCGGGGTCGCCGCCGTGGCACTCGCCTCCGGGCAGGCCGCCGAGACGCTCGCGCTCCTGACGCTGGCCGGCGCCGGGGACCACATCGTCTCCTCCGCCTCGCTCTACGGCGGTACCTACAACCTGTTCCGGCACACGCTTCCCCGGTTCGGCATCGAGGTGTCGTTCGTCGAGGACCCCGACGACATCGAGGCGTGGCGGTCGGCGATCCGGCCCAACACCAAGGCACTGTTCGCGGAGACGCTCGGCAATCCGCGCGGCGACGTCCTGGACATCCGGGGCGTGGCCGACGCGGCGCACGGGGCGGGGATTCCGCTGATCGTCGACAACACCGTGCCCACTCCGTATCTCCTGCGGCCCCTCGAGCACGGCGCTGACGTCGTCATCCACTCCGCGACGAAGTTCCTCGGTGGACACGGCACCACCATCGGCGGTGTCGTCGTGGACGGCGGCACGTTCGACTTCGGTGCGCACGCCGAGCGCTTCCCGGACTTCCACACCCCCGACCCGAGCTACCACGGCCTGCGGTACTGGCCGGACCTGGGACACAGCGCCTTCGCCGTGAAGCTGCGGGTCCAGCTGCTGCGCGACCTCGGGCCCGCGCTCTCTCCGCACTCGGCCTTCCTGTTGCTCCAGGGTGTGGAGACGCTGAGTCTCCGTCTCGAGCGGCACACCTCCAACGCACTCGCGCTCGCCCGGTGGCTGGAGGGCCGCGACGAGGTGTCGGCCGTGCACTACGCGGGGCTGGAGTCGAGTCCCTGGCACGAGGCCGGGCAGCGCTACCTGCCGCGCGGCGCCGGAGCCGTGCTCGCCTTCGAGTTGCGGGACGGGGTGGAGGCGGGCAAGCGGTTCGTGGACGCGGTCGAGCTGTTCAGCCACCTCGCCAACATCGGCGACGTACGGAGCCTGATCATCCACCCGGCTTCCACGACGCACAGCCAGCTGACCGAGGAGCAGCTCGCCGCCACGGGCGCCACCGCGGGGCTGGTGCGGCTCTCGGTGGGCCTGGAGAACGTGGACGACCTCAAGGCCGATCTCGAGGCTGGATTCCGCGCCGCGAAGGCGGCGTCCTGAACCGGGTCGCCACGTCCCCCGCACTCCCTCTCCCGCCTGCCGCCGGAGGCTGGCGGGAGGGGGATCCACCCGGCCGCCGGTCCTGGGTTGCGCTGGGCGGCCCGCTCCGGCTCGAGTCCGGGTCCGCACTGCCGGGCGTACGGCTCGCGTACGAGACCTGGGGCCGGCCGGCCCCGGGCGGCACCAACGCGGTGCTGGTCCTGCACGCGCTGACCGGTGACAGTCACGCGGCAGGCCCCCCGGGGCCCGGGCATCCGAGCGCGGGCTGGTGGGACGCCCTGATCGGGCCGGGCAGGGCGCTCGACACCGACCACTGGTTCGTCGTCGCCCCGAACGTGCTGGGCGGCTGCCAGGGCAGCACCGGTCCGTCCTCCCTGCGGCCCGACGGCGCCCACTGGGGGTCCGACTTCCCGTATCTGACGGTCCGTGACCAGGTGGCGGCCGAGGCCGCGCTCGCGGACGCCCTCGGCATCGGGCGCTGGGCTGCGGTCGTCGGCGGTTCGATGGGCGGCATGCGTGCCCTCGAATGGGCGGTGAGCCGGCCGGAGCGTACGGGATCGCTGCTGCTGCTCGCCACCCCGGCCGCGGCGTCGGCGGAACAGATCGCCTGGGGCAGCGTGCAGATCTCCGCGATCCGCACCGACCCGGGCTGGCGGGGCGGCCGGTACCACGACGCCCAGCCCGGTTCGGGTCCGCACCGGGGTCTCGGCCAGGCGCGGCGGATCGCCCAGGTCACCTATCGCAGCGAGGCGGAGCTCGGGGCGCGGTTCGGCCGGGAGGCTCAGCCCGGTGAGCTTCCGTCGCAGGGCGGGCGCTATCAGGTGGAGTCGTACCTCGACCACCATGCCGCCAAGCTGGTGCGCCGCTTCGACGCCGGCAGCTATGTGACACTCACCGAGGCGATGAACGGACACGATGTGGGCCGGGGCCGCGGCGGTGTCGCGCGGGCGCTGCGCCGGGCGGGCATGCCCGCACTGGTCGCGGGAATCGACTCGGACCGGCTCTATCCGCCGTCGCAGCAGGCGGAACTGGCGGCGCTGCTGCCCTGCGCGGACCGCCTCCGGGTCATCGAATCACCTTACGGGCACGACGGTTTCCTCATCGAGACCGGCCATGTGGGCGACCTGGTAAGGGAGTTGCTGCCCGCATCGTGACCACTTCCTGCCCATCCCCTCCCTCCCTGGAGCGCTCATGAGTTCCGTACAGCCGTCCGAAGCCGCGTACGACCGGCTGAGACTGCGTCAGTGGTCCAGCGGTGATGCCAGATCGGCCGGGATCGACCGCCGCGATCTCCTGAAGCTGGTCGTGGCGGCGTCGGTTGCTGCCCCGCTGATTCCGGCCGCGGCCTCGCCCGCCCACGCGGCGGGGACCCTGGCGGGGGTGGTGAAGCCACTGCCGCCGGAGCTGTTCACGGTGCGCGGCACCAACGCCGAATCGAATTTCGCCGCGCTGCGCGACACCGGGCTGCTCACTCCCGCCGACCGATTCTTCGTCCGCAACCACACCGCGACGCCCCGTATCGAGGCGGCGGACTGGAAGCTGACGGTCTGGGGCAGCGGGCTGACGGGCGGGCCGGTGGACTTCTCCTACGATGCCTTGCGCGCCCTGCCGTCCGTCACCCGTACCGCGTTCGTCGAGTGCGCGGGCAACGGCCGCAGCTACTTTGCCTCGCAGCAGAACCAGCAGGTCAGCGGCACCGCCTGGACCCTCGGCGCGATCGGTACGGCGCGCTGGCGCGGGGTGCGGCTCGCCGATGTGCTGCGGCTGGCGGGGATCGGGAGGGACGCGGTCGACGTGCTGCCGCGTGGCCTGGACGCGGAGGTCATCAGCGACGGGACGAATCTGGGGCGGGTGCGCAGACCGCTGCCGGTGTCGAAGGCACTGGACGACGTCCTCCTCGCCTACGAGATGAACGGCGAGCCGCTGCCGCCCGACCACGGCCATCCGGTCCGGCTGATCGTCCCGTCCTGGGTCGGCATCGCGAACATCAAGTGGGTCGGCGACATCGAGGTGTCCACGGAGCCGCTGCTGACGCCGTGGAACACGGGCCTGTACCGGCTGTTCGGCCCCGGCTATCCGTCCGAGGGCAGCGATCCGCTGACCCGGCAGACACTCAAGAGCGCCTTCGAGCTGGCGCCGGGTGCCACGTTCGCCGCCCACCGCAGGCACCTGCTCACCGGCCGGTCCTGGTCGGGCGGCGCACCGGTGCGTTCGGTCGAGGTCAGCACCGACGGCGGCACCCGGTGGCGGCCCGCACGGCTGCGCGACGAGCCCAGGAGCGGCAGCTGGGTCCGCTGGTCGGCCGACTGGGTCCCCAAGGAGCCCGGGCCCGCCGTACTGCTCGCACGGGCGACGGACCGGTCGGGCCGCACCCAGCCGGCGACGACGGCCCACAACACGCAGGGCTACCTCTTCGACGCGGTGGTGCGGCACCCGGTGACGGTCGCATGACGCTGCCCTTCGCGGTTCGGCGCGGCCCGGACAGTACGGGGCGATCACGTCCTGGGCAGCCGCGTCCGCATAGTCCATGGCGATCATGTCCTGGGCAGCCGTGTCCGGCCGCCTCCGCACGGGTGAACCGATCGCCCGGGCGACGGGACTCAAGCCTGCCGCAGTGCCCCTTCGAGAACGGCGCGGTGTACTGCCCGGGCGAGTCGTGATCCCCAGCGCGAGCGCGGGCCGCCGAAGGGTTCCCCGGCCTGCGCCCCGGGGTCGGGCGCGGCGATGCACACGGCGTCCGTGGGGGTGCCCGAGCAGTCGAGTCCGGCGTCCACGAGCGCTTGGACCTTGGCCTCGGTGGCCGTTGCCACGGCGTTGACCAGGGCGGCGTCGGAGAGGGCCACCGGGACGGTGACGACGATGTTGACCGTGCCGGGCGGCAGTGGGCCGTCTGTGCCTGCGGCCGGGGCCGCGGCCCATCCCCGTACCCCGAGGCCGCTGGTGACGGTGGCCGTGACGCCCCCGTCGGCCGCGACGGTGCAGGCGGTGACGTCCGCGGCCGTCATCAGACCGGCCCCAGGGCCGCCGAGGTCCTCGGCCGCGGCGATCTCGGCGAGGTGCCGGTCAGGGTCCGGCCTTGGGTATCCGCCCGGTACCTGCGCATTGAGAATCCATGCCCGCGGTCCGATACCGCCGCCCAGGACGGCGCTGCTGCACACCCGCCAGCCGGGTCCCAGCCGCCAGACCAGGTGGTGAAGACGGAGGCCGTCCTCCTGCCTGGCCAGCAGTTCCCCGCGCTGTCCGGGGAGGCGGATACGTACGGAACCGATGGCGCAGCACCCCCGAGGACAGGCCGCCCGACGGTCGGCAACGGCGCGTCGATCATACGTGTGGGGAGGGGCCGCATCTCCGGTGCACCCAGGAGGGTGCTCACCCGAATGGCGTAATGCTTCGCAGGGGCCGACACAGCCGCTGCGCGGGGCCACCGCCGACCCCGGGTCCTTTGGGCCGCCCCCTGCCCGAGCCGGGAAGTTGCAGCGTCCAACCGGGTGAGGCGCGATGGAAACCGGACGCGCCTCCCCTGCTGGACCCACCCACAGGACGCGCCCGGGCGAGGAGGAATCGGCCATGGGAGCCGCTGACGGTTTCACGGATTCCGGAGAACTCGACGGTCTGACCGTCTACGACAGTGACGGCGAGAAGGTCGGCAGTGTAGGGCGGGTGTACGTCGACGACGACACCGGCAAGCCCGACTGGATCACGGTCAAGACCGGCATGTTCGGCATGAAGGAGAGCTTCGTACCACTGGCCGGAGCCCGCCGCGTGGGCTCCGACCTGCATGTCTCGCACGCGAAGGACCGCGTCAAGGGTGCCCCCAGGGTGGACGCCGACGCGCATCTCTCCGTGGCCGAGGAGGAGGAGCTCTATCGGCACTACGGCCTGACCAGGAAAGCCAACGCGGGCATGGGCGGCGACGCGCGCACCACGTCCGGCACCGGAACGGCAGCCATGGGTGCCGCCGGAGCGGCGGGAGCGGCCGGAGCGGCGGCCCGCACCAAGCCAACGGGCAAGGCGACAACGGCCGGTGCCACGGGCACAGCGGCCACCACGGGCGCCGGCATGGGCAGGCACCGCGACACGGAGACGTCCTCCACGTCGCGCCCGCTCGCCGGAGCCGGAGCCGAACGGTCCGCCGCAGGCGCCGGAGGCCGGGAGGAGATGGTCCGTTCCGAGGAACAGCTCCTCGTCGGTACGGAGGAGTACGAGAGCGGAAAGGCACACCTGCACAAGTACGTCGTGACCGAGAACGTCACCCGGACGGTGCCGGTGTCCCACGAGGAAGTACGCGTGGTGCGTGAACCCATGCGGCCGGGCGAGAAGTCGACCGGTACGACGGGCATCGGCGAAGAGGACGTCGAAGTCACCCTGCACGCAGAGCGCGCCACCGTCCGTAAGGAGGCCGTCCCGGTGGAGCGGGTCCGTCTCGAAACCAACAAGGTCACCGAACAGAAGGAAGTCTCCGCCGAGCTCCGCAAGGAGAAGATCGACTACGCGGACGGCAAGGACATGGGCAGCGGCAAGGACACGGGCGGCGAGTTCGGCCAGGGACGCCGCCGCTGACCCCCTCACTCAGCGGCGACAGGCCGCGCGACAGCAGCGAGGGGCGGCCCCGGACGACTGTGGGCCCGCCCCTTCGCCATCAGTCATCCGAAGGCCGGGACGCCCGCAGCGGCCCCGGCAGGAAGCGCACCGAAGGCCTGCCGTCCGGCCCGTCCGGCGTCACCACCGCCCGTACCCGGTAGACGTCGGCGATGAGTTCCCCGGTGATCACCTCCGCGGGCGTTCCGCAGGCGACCACCCGTCCTTCTTTCATCACGGTGATCCGGTCGCAGAACATCGCGGCCAGGTTGAGGTCGTGCAGCGCCGTCACAGCGGTGACGGGCAGGGCGGAGATCAGGGACAGCAGCTCCAGTTGGTGCTGGATGTCCAGATGGTTGGTCGGCTCGTCCAGGAGGAGTTCGCGCGGCTGCTGCGCGAGTGCACGGGCTATCTGGACGCGCTGGCGCTCACCGCCGGACAGGGTGTGCCAGGACTGCTCGGCGCGATCGGCGAGACCGGTGCGTTCCAGTGCCTCGCGCACGGCGTCCTCGTCCTCGCGGCCGGGCGCCGACCAGGCACGGCGGTGCGGAATGCGGCCGAGGCGTACGACGTCCAGGACACTCAACTCGACCTGGGTGACTGCGTGCTGGTCGACCACGGCGACGCGTCGGGCGACCGTGCGACGGCCGGTCTCCGCGAGGCTGCGGCCGTCGAGGGTGACCACTCCCGCGCCCGGCCCGAGGACGCCGGCCAGGATGCGGAGCAGTGTGGACTTGCCGGATCCGTTCGGTCCGAGGAGTCCGACGGTGGCGCCGGGCGGAGGCGCGATGTCCACGCCGTCGAGGACGATCCGCCCGCCCGCTTCCCGCGTCACGCGCTCGGCCCGCAGTCCCTCGGCCGTGGCGGCGGTCATGAGGTCCTCCGGGTCCGGTACAGGACCAGCACGAAGGCGGGCACCCCGATGAGGGCGGTGACCACTCCGACCGGCACCTCCTGCGGGTCGAGGACGGTGCGCGCCAGCGTGTCGACCCAGACCAGGAACACCGCCCCCGCGAGCGCGGTGACCGGCAGCAGGCGCCGGTGGCCCGAACCGGTCAGCGCGCGGGCCGCGTGCGGCAGGACGAGGCCGACGAAGCCGATGGCGCCCGCCGAGCTCACGAGCGCCGCAGTCAGCAGCGCCGTCGTGCAGAGCAGCACGATCCGGGTGCGGGCGACATGGACGCCGAGGGCGGCCGCCGCGTCCTGGCCGAATGCGAAGGCATCGAGCGTACGGGCGTGTCCGAGGCAGATCAGCAGCGTCACGGCGAGCACCGCGGCGCACATCCACACATCGGTCCAGCCGACCCCGCTCAGGGAGCCGAGCAGCCAGAACAGCACGCCGCGGGTCTGCTCGGCGTCGGCAGCGGTCATCACGACGAAGGAGGTGAGCGCGGAGAAGAGCTGCATGGCCGCCACACCGGAGAGGACGACCCGGTCGGTCGTCCCGCCGAGCGTGTGGCTGAGCAGCAGAACGAGGGCGAACGAGCAGAGGGCCCCGATGAAGGCACCGGCCGAGACCGAGACCGCTCCCCCACCTGCCCCGAGGATGACGACCACGACCGCTCCGGTGGACGCCCCGGAGGAGACACCGAGCACGAACGGGTCGGCGAGCGGGTTACGCAGCAAGGACTGCATCACCGTGCCGCATACCGCGAGTCCGGCCCCGCACACCGCGGCGAGCAGGGTGCGGGGCATGCGCAGGTTCCAGATGATGCCGTCCCGGATCGGGGTGAGCTGCGAGTCCCCGAGACCGAGATGGGCCGCCACCGCGGACCACACGTCCGGGACCGAGATCCGGGCGGGCCCGATGGTGACGGCGACCGCGACGGACAGGAGCAGCAGAGCCGTCCCGCAGCTCCACAGGAGGCCGTCGCGCAGGACACGGACGCCGGACGCTCGGGGTACCGGTGCCTTCTGTGCACGTACGCCTGCGGCCTGCTGGGTGTCGGTCACCCCGCGAGCCCGAAGGTGCGCAGCCCTGCGGCCACGAGCTCCACGCCCTCGACGGTACGGATGGAGGGGTTCAGGGCCTGGCCGCTGAGGAGGACGTAGCGCTTGTGCCGGACCGCGTCCATGTTCTTCGTGGCGGGATTGGACTCCAGGAACTGGATCTTCTTCTCGGCACTCTCGGCGGTCTGCGACTTGCGGGTCAGGTCACCGATGACCAGGACGTCGGGGTTGCGGTCCGCGACGGTCTCCCAGTTGATCCGGGGCCACTCCTCGTGGGTGTCGTCGAAGACGTTCCTCGCGCCGAGCTCCTCGGTGATGATGCCGGGCGCTCCGCAGCAGCCCGCGAGGTAGGGCGCCTCGGCGTTGGCGAACCAGTAGAGCAGGGTGGCGTCCGACGACTCGATGCCGGCGGTCGCCTTGCCGATACGAGCCCGGAGTCGGTCGACGAGCTCGTCACCGCGTTCCTTGACTCCGAACACCTCGGCCAGATCGTGTACTTCGGTGTAGACGCTCTCCATGGTCAGCGGTTTCGTACGGGATCCGTCGCCGCTGCCGCTGTTGTCCTTGGCCGTGCAGTCGGCCGGCGAGACATAGGTGGGGACCCCGAGGTCCTCGAACCGTTCGCGGGGCGCGACGCCGCCCTTGGCGAGGGTCGATTCGAACGAGGCGCTGATGAAGTCGGGTTCCTTGTCGAGAACCTTCTCCGAGGAGGGCCGGTTATCGGCGATACGGGGGACGTTCGCGTTGGCCTTCTCCAGGCCCTTCATCACCGGGTCGGTCCAGGTGGAGGTGCCCGCCAGCCGGTCGGCGAGGCCGAGCGAGAGCAGGATCTCCGTCGACCCCTGGTCCAGGGAGACCGCGTGGTGCGGGGCCGCCGGGACGGTGACGGTGCGTCCGCAGTTCTTCAGCGTCACGGGGTACCCGGCGCTGCTGTCCTGCGCCGGTGCGGCGGATTCGCCGTCGCCGCACCCGGACAGCAGGACAAGTCCCGCCGTGAGCAGGGCGGTTCGGCGTACGGTGCTGGCTATCGGTGGCAATGGGTCCCTCTGCGTCCTGGGGCTCATGCGCGGAGCCCGGTACCGAGCACCGCTCCCCGTACGGGAGCGGGTGCCAGCAGGTTTTCGGACTCGGGTTCATCCGGACGGGACGCCTTCCCGGACCCCGAGGGTGTCCAGTGGCCGTGGCCCCGCCCGTCCCCCTCACCGCTGCGCGTCAGCTCCGGTTTCGCACCGGATTCCCTGACTCCACTTGGAGTGTGACTGGCTTCTGCAAGCTATCACGCAGCGGCACGGAGACCTGGGGCCGTGGCCGGTACGACGGGTGGGGCGTCCCCCCGCACCGGCCCCTTGCTGGGTCAGGACCTGCGGCGAACCGATTCTCCGGCTCTCACCTGCGGTGTCTGCGCCGGCGGGCGAGCACGGATGTCGTGCCCCAGTACGCGAGCAGCACGGCCCGCAGGCCGAGGATCTCGACGGCCTCGCGCACACGCCGGGCCCCGGCCGCACCACCGGGTGGCGTACGGATGGCTCGTCGGGCGCTCACAGTGCGGCCGGCTCGTCGGTCGCTCACAGTGCGGCCGGCATCGACGGCTCGGCCGGGCCTTTGCGCCAGGGGCCCTCCGGGTCGTCGTACGCGTCGGCGTAGTCCGGTCCTGCGATCGGCCAGTCGGCAAGCAGCTCTCCCGGCAGCGCGAAGGACTCGACCAGTTCGGGTGCGTGTGCGGCGACGGCAGCGATCAGTTCCTCGGTGGCCTCGGGCAGCTCGTCGACCTGCTCGGCGGTCAGGAGACCGGCCACCAGCAGATCCCCGCTGTTGCGTGCCACCCACTCGAGGGCGAACAGCCGCTCCAGCTCGGCCAGCCGCTCCCGGGCGGCGCCTTCGGGCAGCGTGGCCAGCGCCTCGGCATAGCCTTCGGCCGCCTGCCGGTACGCGTGGGCCTCGACGCCGCGCAGCGCGGCCCCGGAGGCCGCGTTCCACCGCGCGAGCGCGTCACCGTGCGGTGCCCGGAGCGCACCTTTCCTGGCACGGGTGAACCAGATCTCCTCCACCGCCGCGAGGAGCCTGCCGAGGAACCGGGGGTCGGCCAGTTCACCGGGGGTGCGGTCGACCGGGGTGTTCCCGGCCCCGTCCGCCGAGGTGTTTCCGGCCCGGTCCGGCGAGGTGTCCCCCGGAGCCGGTCCGGCGGCGAAGAGCATGTCCGCCGCCGCCTTCGCGTGGACGGCGAGATTGTCGCCCTCGGCCGTGATGGCGCCTTCGACTCCCGTGACCAGCTCCGTCATGCCGTTGTTCTCCAACAGCGCCTGGGCGCCGCAGCGTTCACGGCACTCGACGATCACCGCGCGGGACTTCCAGGTGATCCATCCCTTGGCGACCGCCACCAGCCGCTCCGCCTCCGCCCTGTCCTCATCGGTGCAGCGTTCCCACCGGTCGAGGGCCCTGCGGTGCAGCAGGCTCATGGCGAAGACCGTGGCCATGGCCGAGGCGAGCGGCCCGTGGTGGGTCCGGTGGGCGCTCACCGGAATCCGCCCGGTGCCCCGGGCACCGGAGATCAAGCGATGGCCGCCGTAGCGGACGGCGACCGCAAGCGTCGCGCGGGCGGAGCCCACCGCGCTGGCGCTCATGGAGATCCTCCCGGGAGTCACACGGCCGATGGACGTCAGGAAGCGGCGCCGCCGGTCGGCGGGAGTACTGCTGAGCACGCAGTCCCCGCCGATACCTCTGCGGTCCCCCAGCAGGGCGTCCCGCCCCACGAACAGCCGGTCGAACGAGGTCAGACAGTGGTCCACGGGGCTGCCCATCCGGGCCGGCAACCGCCGGATCCGTACGCCGGGAAGCGCCTGGGCGTCGTCGGTGAGCGGCACCAGGAAGAGGCGTACCCCGTGTTCCGTACCGTCGACGAGAAGACGTGCGGCGACCAGCCCCGTTTTCGGTCCTCCCGCCGGGCTGGTGTTGGGCATGAACTTCTGTGCCCCCGCGTGCGGGGTGTGCAGGACGAACCCGTCGCGCTCACGGTCGTACGCCGCGGTGGTCTCCAGGGACGCCGCGTCGTTGCCGTGGACCACCTCCGTACAGAGAAAGGTGCCGATGCGTCGCATCCCCAGATAGTCGGACAGGTCGCGGTCCGTGCCGGCGTCGTGGTCGAGGAGGCTGCCGAGGAAGAGGCTGTAGTGGATGCCCGCCACGGTGGTGAGCGCGGGGTCCACCGGGCCGAGCCACTCGTGCAGGGCGGCGAGCGCGCGTGGGTCGGCGGCGAGGCGGGCTCCGCTGTCGAGGGACCTGTTCAGGATCCGCAACCGGTCGTAGGCGAGACGGAGGCGCTCGTCGGGGGTGCCGCCCCCGGGCCGGCGAAACGGTTCTGTGCTGATCAGCCGCTGCCAGAAGCCGTGCTCCCGGCGGAAGTCCGCTCCGAGGAGGACTCCGGTCAGCAGATCGGCTGCGGACGGGTGGACGGTGTCGGTAAGGGTCACGGTCATGAAGGAGTAAACGACCGGGGCGGGCGGGAGGACACCGGCGACGGCATCCTCAAGCCTTTGGGACAGGTGCCCCGGTCAGTCCGGCCGCAAGCTCCTCCTCGTCGGGCGGAAGGGCGCCGGCCCGTGCCACGGTCACGGCGGCCGATGCCACCGCGTGGCGCAGCACATCGCCCAGCGTCTCCGTGTCGAGTGAACGCAGCCGTGCACGGCCGCCCTCCCCGAGCAATCCCTGCGCTGCCAGGGCGTGCAGGGTGCCGGACATGAACGCGTCGCCCGCGCCCACGGTGTCGACGACCCGGACGGGCACCGCGTCGATGCTCACCGTCGCACCGGGAAGGACCGCCAGCGCCCCGTCGGCTCCCCGAGTGACGAGGACGACCGCGGGGCCGGAGCGCAGCCACCGCTCGGCTGCCTCCTCCGGTGTCTCACCCGGGTACAGCCACGCCAGGTCCTCGTCGCTCGCCTTGACCACATCGCTGAGCGCGACACAGCGTTCGACCTTCCCTACGGCCTCGGCATGATCTCCCATCAGCTCCGGCCTCACATTCGGGTCGTAGCTGACGGTCGCGGCTGCCCGGAGTGATTCGACGGCGGCAAGGACAGTTGCTGCCCCTGGCTCCATGACGGCGGCGATCGACCCGGTGTGCACATGGTGCGGCGGCCGCTCCGGTGCCATCGGGGCCAGCGACCAGGTGATTTCGAAGGTGTACGTGGCCCGGCCCGTGTCGTCCAGGGTGACGGCGGCGGACGGCGTGGGCGCGCTGCTCCTGTCGGTGCGCACACGGACCCCTGCCGAGGCCAGATGGTCCCCGATGAGCCGGCCGTTCGCGTCCTGGCCGAGCTGGGTGAGGAAGGTGGTGCTCCGGCCCAGCCGGGCCAGACCGTACGCGACGTTCGCCGGGCTGCCGCCCGCGTGGACTTGGTCTGCCGCGCCCGGCGCCCGGACGATGTCGGCGACGCATTCGCCGATGACCAGCAGAGCGAGTCTGTCGAGCATGAGGAAGGTCTCCTGGGGGGGGTGGCGCCGACGGAGGTGCCCCGGCACGCGGTGGCTGCCGGACACACTGCCGTCGATTCTGCAGAATTCTGGGGGAACCTGCTCAGCCGTTCCGTACACCCTCCACGGCGTCCGCCACCAGTGCGAGGAAGCGGGCGTGGGCCTGTGGACTGCACAGGGGCTCCGGGTTCCACGGGACGATCCGCGCTTCCTCCGTGGCCGCCCGCCACTTCGGTGCGCCGATCTCGCCGAGCGGGGTCGCGTTCGACCGGACGTCCGCGAGGACGACGTGCGGCCGCAGCGCCGCCGCCTCCGCCCAGTCGGTGGTGGACCAGTTGACTCCCCCGCCCGCGGCCGGTGACACGAGGTTGACCCCGAGCTCGGCCAGGACGCGCAGTTCGGGCCACAGCGGGGGGCGGGCGATGTGCGTCTGCTCCTGGCCGGCCGGTGACAGGGCCACCACCCGCGGGCCGTCCGGAACGGCTGCGGCCACAGCGCGCAGCCGTTCCCTGGCGGCCTCCAGGTCCTGCGCGACACCCCGGGCCGGTTCAGCGCCGAGCGAGTGCGCCAGCTCGGCGAACCGCTCGGCTATGCGGTCCAGTGTGCGCGCTTGACCCACGTCGATCACGACCACCGGGACCCGCTCCTCCAGCTGCTTGGCAGTGTCCGGGTCCAGCCCGTAGACCTGGCCGTGGCCGTAGCTGACGGCCACGACCAGGTCCGGCCGTCCGCGTAACAGGGTCTCCACATCCAGGCCGGCACCCGCACCCCGGTAGTCGACGGCATCCAGCGGGAGGGAGCCGGTCTTCGCCCGGTCGGGCGTCGCACCGTCATGGCCGGAGCCGAAGATCCCCTCCGGGCGTACGCCGTGGTCCCACAGCGTCGCCCCGGCCTGGACGTAGGCGAGCACGCGCGAAGGGCGCAGCTCCGCCGCCAGCAGCTGCCCCCGGTCGTCCGCGAACCTCCACGCACCCTGCTCCGTCACGTGTCTCACTCCTCCGCACCGACTGCCCCGGCCCTCACCAGGGCTCGCACCTGACTACCTGCCCAGCCCGTCGCCGCCCCTACCCTCCGTGGAACGCCCCAGATAGGCGAGCGGCCCCGGATCCGGGACCTCGATCTCGTGGAATCCGAGCCGGTCGTAGAAAGCCCTGGCCGGGATGTTCGACGTCAGCATGGACAGGTGGACCGCCGGGACGCCTTTGGCGTGGAGCGCGTCCAGGAAGAAGCCCATCAGCTCCCTTCCGTACCCCTTGCGCTGCCATGGCGGCAGCAGGTCGATGTGCAGGTGCGCCGGGTGTCCGTCCAGCTGGGGAAGGATCATTCGCTCGGGGCGGTAGAGGAGAGCAGCCATTTCCTCGGCGAGGGTGCCCGGCGTCCCGTCGGGCTCGGGGAAGCGTTCCGTCACCTGCGGGAGCCAGACCTTACGGAACGCGTCGACGAACTGCCGCGTGTCCGCGGTCCCCAGGACGTAGCCGACCGCCTGCCCGGATCCGTCGTCCAGGACGAAGGTCAGCTCAGGCTCGAGGTACGCATAGGGCGCCGCGAACAGGGCCGGCATCAGCTCCGGGTCGGGGTACAGATGCCGGGAGTCACCGCCGTTGTCGGCCGTGCGGACGCAGATCTCCGCCAGGGCCTCGCGGTCGCCGGGCCGGTAGGGACGTACGTGTGCTGCCTGGTTCATTGCCCCATCCTGCCCACCTGGGAGCGCTCCCACAAGGGCCGGGCCCCTCAGCTCCCCCCACCCTTCACGCGTGCCAGTTCGACGTTGAACTGTGCGCCGGCCAGCAGCGCCAGGTTGGTGAACCAGGTCCAGATCAGGAAGACGACCAGACCGGCCAGCGAACCGTACAACCGGCTGTAGCTGCCGATGTGGGTGGCGTACAGCGCGAATGCGGCCGAGGCGAACAGCCACAGGAACGCCGCGAGCACTCCGCCCGGCAGCCCGCGCCGCACGCCCCGGGCGGTACGCGGGCCGGTACTGAAGAGGACCAGGATCAGACAGGCCACCAGGCAGAGCAGTACGGGCCACTTGAGACCGGCCCAGAGGGCCTGACCGGCATGGGTCAGGCCCGTCCGGTCCCCGAACCAGCGCGCCAGGGGGCCGGTGAGGACGAGGGCGAAGGCACTGGCCATCAGCAGGACGAGCAGTCCGATCGCGGACAGCACAATGATGTGCGCCTGACGCAGGGCGGGCCTGGTGTCCTTCACCTTGTGCATGGCGTGCAGCGCTCTGCGGAAGACCGCCAGGTAGCTGGAGGCCGACCACACGGCGCTCACGCCCCCGGTGGCCGCGAGCAGCCAGACGGCAGTGCGCTCGTGGGTGGCCGCCTCCAGGGGCTGGCGCAGCGCCGCCCCGGACTCGGCGGGCGCGAAGGCCGTGATGTCGGCGATCAGGGCGTTGGTGGCGCCGGGATTCGCGAGGCCGATGACGGACACGGTGACCAGGAGCGCGGGGAGCAGCGCGAGGATGGCGTAGTACGTGAGGGCCGCGGCCCAGTCGGAGAGGTCGTCGTTCCAGACCGAGACGGGAGTACGGCGCAGAGCGGTGCGCCAGCTCGGCGGTGCGGTGCGCCCGGGCGGGGGCGCGGTGTGATCCGCGGCGGGGGCGTCGGTCCTGCTGGGCACGCTGGTACTCCGGGGGACGAAGGAAGGATCGGCGGGCCGGACGTCCGCACAGGACGGCCCGGCTGCCACCTTTCTCTCATGCCTCGTTCCCGCAGGTGTATTCCAGGGGGGCTCAGTCGTTGACAGCTGTCAGCAGGACCACGGCGTCCTCCAGCGCCAGCAGCCCGTGCCGCTCCTGGGGAATCGGGTGCAGCCCGCCCGCCGTCAGCTCCACGTCCCCGGAGGCAGCGGTCAGCCGGACCGTGCCGCGCAGCACCTGAAGCGATGCGGCGGGGGGTGCGTTGTGCTCGTCGAGGGCGGATCCCGAGGTGAGTGCGATCACCGTCTGCCGCAGCGGTTCCTGCCGCAGCAGCAGGTGCGCGCTGCGCCCGTGCGCGTTGGCGCGGGCTGCGGTCAGGTGCTCGTCGGCCAGAGCGTTGAGATCATCCATACAACAACTGTGCCGCAGCCTCCGCTCCCCCGCTATCCACCTCGGGCCGGGCCGCCACCGGGTGCGTACGGTGACGGCCCGCCCCGGCGGCGACATCAGCTCCGCAGCCAGGCCGCCGCATCACTGGGCAGCAGGCCGGAGCCGTCCAGCGGGACACTGGTCAGCAGTATCCCGGCGTGGTCGGGGAGTGGTATCGGAGCCCCGGACAGGTTCACGGCACAGATCAGGCCGTGGGGCCGGGTGAAGGCGAGCACTCCGGGCTCCGACGGCAGCCAGTTCAGCTGTCCGTCCGCCGATTCCGCGGGGTCCGCGGCGAAGCCCGGTTCACTGCGGCGCAGCCTCAGGGCTTCGCGGTACAGGCTGAGCATCGAGCCGGGATCGCCGCTCTGCAGACCGGCTGCGTAGGACGGCCAGGATGCCGGCTGCGGCAGCCAGGGTTCCTCCGCGGACCCGAATCCCGCGTGCGGCTCCTGGTCGGACCACGGCAGCGGCACCCGGCAGCCGTCGCGCCCCGGGTCGACGCCGCCCGAGCGCAGGTGCATGGGGTCCTGGATCCGCGTCCGCGGGATGTCGGCCTCCGGAAGGCCGAGCTCCTCGCCCTGGTAGAGGTAGACGGCGCCGGGCAGTGCCAGCGAGAGCAGGGCGGCGGCCCGGGCCCTGCGGGTGCCGAGCTCCAGATCGGTCGGGGTACCGAAGACCTTCGCGGCGAAGTCGAAGCCGGTGTCCTCGCGTCCGTACCGGGTCACGGTGCGTGTCACGTCGTGGTTGCACAGCACCCAGGTCGCGGGGGCACCGACCGGTGCGTGCTCGGCGAGGGTGTCGTCGATCGCGGCACGCAGCAGCCGGGCGTCCCAGGGGCAGGCCAGGAAGGTGAAGTTGAAGGCGGTGTGCAGTTCGTCGGGGCGCAGGTACCGGGCGAAGCGCTCGGAGTCGGGAAGCCACACCTCGCCGACGAAGATGCCCTCGTACTCGTCCGCGATGGCGCGCCAGGAGCGGTAGATGCCGTGGAGTTCGTCGCGGTCGATGTACGGGTGGGGGTCGACGCCCTCGGTGAAGTCCGGCAGGGCGGGGTCCTTGGCGAGCAGGGCCGCCGAGTCGATCCGTACACCTGCCACACCCCGTTCGAACCAGAAGCGCAGGACGTCCTCGTGCTCCTGGCGGACGGCCGGGTGCGCCCAGTTGAGATCGGGCTGCTCGGGAGCGAACAGGTGGAGGTACCACTGGCCGTCGTCGAGCCTGGTCCAGGGAGTGCCGCCGAATTCGGAGACCCAGTCGTTGGGAGGGATCTCACCGTTCTCGCCGCGTCCGGGCCTGAAGTGGAAGAGATCGCGCTCGAGGCTGCCCGGGCCCGCTGCGAGTGCCGCCCGGAACCAGCTGTGCCGGTCGGAGACATGGTTCGGGACGATGTCGATGATGGTGCGTATGCCCAGTTCACGGGCTTCGGCAATCAACTTCTCGGCTTCGGCGAGATGACCGAAGGCCGGGTCGATGGCGCGGTAGTCGGCCACGTCGTAGCCGCCGTCGGCCAGAGGTGAGAGATACCAGGGGGTGAACCAGAGGGCGTCCACGCCCAGTTCCACGAGATAGGGCAGCCTGGCCCGTACTCCCGCAAGATCGCCGGTGCCGTCTCCGTCGCCGTCGGCGAAGCTGCGTACGTAGATCTGGTAGATGGCGGCGTCGCGCCACCAGGTTGCGGTGGCCTCGGTCGGACGGATGGCTGCCACGTGGCGATCCTTTCGGGCAGGTGGTACTCCGCCGCCGGCCCCGGACACGGGGCGCGTGGTGGGAGGACCGGCGGCGGAGTGCTTGTGGGAGACGGCAGGGGTACTTCTAGCCCTTGAGGCCGCCCGCGGTGAGACCGCTCATGATGTTGCGCTGGAAGAGAAGGAAGATCAGCAGCGTCGGGACCGACGCGATGGTGAGCGCGGCGATGAGGACGTTTTCCGGAACTCCGCTGGCCAGTGAGTAGATGCCCACGTTGAGCGTCTGTCTGCTCGGGTCGGGCAGGGTGAGCATCGGCCAGAGGAAGTCCTTCCAGACTCCGACGACGGCGAAGATGGAGACGACACCGAGGATCGGCCGGGAGATCGGCAGCACCACGGAGCGCAGGGTGCGCAGGGGGGAAGCGCCGTCGATGGCTGCGGCGTCGAGCAGTTCGCGCGGGATGGAATCGAAGAACCGCTTCAGCAGGAAGATGTTGAAGGCGTTCGTGACGGACGGCAGCCAGATGGCCCAGGGCGAGTTGAGCAGGTTGCGCTCGACGATCGGCACGTCGAGCACGGTGAGGTACTGCGGTACGACGAGGACGGTCGCCGGGATCATCAGGGTGGCGAGCATCATGCCGAGGATGACCTTGCCGAAGACCGGGCGCAGCTTGGAGAGCGAGTAGGCGGCGGCCACGTCGAAGATCAGCTGGAAGGCCAGCGCGCCGAACGCGTAGTACAGGGTGTTGAAGAGCAGCCGGGACAGGTCCATCACGTTCCACGCCTGGGAGTAGTTCTCCGTGTGGATCGAGGTGGGGAAGGCCGTGGGCGGGCTCTGTACGACTTCCTGAGTGGTCTTGAGTCCCCCGGTGACCATCCAGTACAGGGGCCCGAGGAACGCGATGGTGAAGGCGGCGATCACCACGGCGAAGACGATCCAGTAGAGGGCCTTGCCACGGGGGCGGCCGAGCTGAGCGGGTGAGATCAGGGTCCGCTGGCGGCCGAGGTCCGCCTCGCGGGGGCCTCCTCCGCGCCCGCCGGCACCTCGCCGGGAGACAAGCGTGTTCGATGCCATCCTCGTACTCCCGTCCTAGTCTTCACTGTTGCGGCTGAGCCGTACGTACACCGCGGAGAATCCCGCGAGGACGACGAGCAGGACGAGTCCGAGAGCCGCCGCGCTGCCGTAGTTGTTGAAATTGAAGGCGTACTGGTAGATGAGGTAGACGACGGTCGTGGTGGAGCCTTCGGGACCCGCTCCGTTGGTGAGCAGGAAGGGCTCGGTGAATACCTGCATCGTCGCGATGATCTGCATGAGCAGCAGGAGCGACAGGATGAGCCGGGTCTGCGGAATGGTGACGTGCCAGATCTTGCGCAGCAGTCCGGCGCCGTCGAGTTCCGCCGCCTCGTACAGCTCGCCCGGGATCCCCTGGAGTGCGGCGAGGTAGATGAGGGTGGCTCCGCCCATGTTCATCCAGGTGGCCGCGATGACGACGGAGAGCATCGAGGTGTCGGGGTCCTGGAGCCATTGCTGGGCGGGCAGATGGAGGAATTCCAGGATGCGGTTGAAGAGTCCGTAGCCGGGGTCGTAGAAGTACTTGAAGAGCAGTACGGAGGCGACCGGCGGCAGCATGACCGGCAGGTAGACCAGCAGCCGCAGATACCCCTGCGCATGCCTGAACTCGTTGAGTACGACGGCGATGACGAACGGGACCGCGAAGCCCAGCAGGAGCGCCAGGACGGTGAAGAGCAGGGTGTTGCGCCAGGCCTGCCAGAAGGCCGGGTCGTTGAAGACGTAGCTCAGGTTGGACCAGCCGGCCCAGGTCGTACGTCCGTCCTCGGTCTTCTGGAAGGCCAGGAAGAACTCCCGGACCATGGGGTACCAGGAGAAGAACGAGAAGCAGAGAACCGCGCCGATCAGGAAGCCGTGCGCGGAGATGTTGCGGCGCAGGGCGCGCACGAACGCCTCGCGGGCGGGGGCCTGCCCGGCGGGGCGGCGGGGTCCGGGCGGTGGCGGACTCGCCTTGCTCGTGGACAGGGTAGGGGCCGACATGGTGTCTCCTCGGTGCCGGTGCAATCGCTCGCAGTCGGACGGTCGGGATTGCGGGGCCGGGTCCGCGCGGCCCGGCCCCGCGCGTCCGTTACTGGTTCGCCAGAACCTGGTTGACCTGCTGCTCCGCGGTGGAGAGCAGCTTGTCGATGTCGGCGTCCTTGTTGGTCAGCACTCCGGACATCGCGACGTCGAGGATCTTGTAGATCTCCTGTGCCTTCGGCGGCTCGGCCTTGCCCTGGACGGGGTTGTCCATGAAGGCCTTGAAGTTCTCGATGGGCATGGTCGCGTTCGCGGCCCGGGCGGCGTCGTCCTTGGTCTTGCTCTCACCGGTGAAGAAGTTCGGCTGCGGCAGCCCGACCGGCAGCTGGTCGGCCTTGGTGCGGGCCCAGTCGAACTGTCCCTTGCCGGGCGAGAGGGTCTTGAAGTTCAGCCAGGCGATGGCTGCCTTGATCCTGTCGGGCGAACTGCCCTTTTTGATCATGTAGTTGTTGCCGCCGAAGAGGGTGGCCTCGGCGCCCGGGATCGGCCCGAGTCCGAAGCTCTCGTACGTGGCACCGAGTTGCTGGACCATGTACGTGATGTCGTCGGGGGCGGCCAGGAACATGCCGAGCTTGTCGGTGGATATCTGCTTCTGCAGATCGCCCCACTTCAGCAGCTGGGTCTGCCCCATGCTGTTGTCCTCCCAGCGCATGTCGTGCAGCTGCTGGAGGACCTGCTTGCCCTTCTCGTCGTTGAAGGCGGCCTTCTTGCCACTGGCGTCCACCACGTCGCCGCCGAGGCCGTACTGCGTCGCGGCGAAGTGCCACCCGCCGTTGTTGCCCGCGCTGTACTCGCCGAAGCCGGCGATGCCCTTGCCGAGCGCCGCGATCTTCCTGGACGCCGCGCGGACCTCTTCCCACGTGGCCGGCGGGGTGTTCGGGTCCAGGCCGGCCTGCGTGAACAGCTTCCGGTTGATCATCAGGCCCATGGTGTAGTTGCTGGTCGGCAGGGCGTAGAGCTTGCCGTCCTTGCGGGCCACGTCGAGGACCTGGGGCTGGATCTCCTTCAGCGCCGGGACGGACTTGTCGTTGACGTACGCCGAGATGTCCTCCGCCCCGTCGTTGTCCAGCACCTGCTGGAGGTCGGTGAAGTAGGCGTAGAACACGTCCGGCTGCGACTTGCCCTTGAGCATCGCCGTGAAGCGCGGCGGCTCCAGGCACTGTCCGGGCGTGGACTTCCCGTTGATCTTGACGTTCGGGTACATCTTGCCGAACGCCTTGATGTCCTCTTTCCACTCCCGTAGCTCCGCGGCCTTTGCGGCCGGCGGCATGCAGTCGATCGACAGCGTCACCTTGGCCTTCGGGTCCAGCGGTGCTGACGGATCGGACGAGCCGCTGCCGGAACCGCTCTCGTCGTCCTCGCTGTTGCTGCTGCTCGTGCCACAGGAGGCAAGAGCAGTCAGGGCGAGTGCGGTGACGAGCGCGGCGGCGGAGGTTCGACGTGTGCGAGAACGGCGGAACCCAGCACTTCTCATCGGTGGTCCCCTTCGGGCATGAGCATGGAAGGCCCTCGGCGAACTCTCTGCCGGGGCGCGGCTTACTCAACCACCGCCGACATGTGAACGCAATATCTCGCGCAGTCTTCGTAAATGTTTGACAGCCCTCCGCATCCGGAGCAGCCCGCACCCACCGCCACGGACAGCGATCCGCCCTCGACGCCTGTCAGTTGCGCGCCTGCGCAGTCGAACCGCGGACCACCAGCTCCGGCTCGAAGAGGAGCTCGCCGGGCGGCACGGTGCCACCCTGGATCAGCGCGCAGAGCAACTCGACGGCCGCCCGCCCCATCGCCTCGATGGGCTGACGGACCGTGGTCAGCGGCGGTTCGGTGCAGCTCATGAACGCGGAGTCGTCGAAGCCGACGACCGAGACGTCCGAGGGGACTGCGAGACCCCTCCTGCGGGCGGCGCGCACGGCACCGAGCGCCAGCGGGTCGCTGGCACAGACGATCCCGGTGACACCCCGCTCCAGCAGGCGCGAGGCCGCGGCCTGGCCCCCTTCCAGGGAGAACATGGAGCGCTCGACGCGCTCCGGCGGGAGCGCTCCCGTGAGGGCGAGCGCGGCGGCCAGCTTGCGCCGGGAGGGGACGTGGTCGGAGGGGCCGAGCACCAGGCCGATGCGCTCGTGCCCGAGGGACACCAGGTGCCGCCACGCCTGTTCGATCGCGACGGCGTCGTCGCACGACACACAGGGGAAGTCCAGCCCCTCGATGGACGCGTTGATCAGCACGACCGGGATGCGGCGGTCGGCGAGCCGCCGGTAGTGGTCGTGCGGCTCGTCGGCCTGTGCGAAGAGCCCTCCCGCGAAGACGACACCGGACACCTGCTGCTGGAGGAGCAGCTCGACGTAGTCGGCCTCCGAGACGCCCCCCTTGGTCTGGGTGCACAGCACGGGCGTGAGCCCCTGCTGCGCGAGGGAGCCCCCGATCACCTCGGCGAACGCCGGAAAGATCGGGTTCTGCAGTTCGGGCAGGACGAGGCCGACGAGCCGGGCCCGCTCGCCGCGCAGCTGGGTCGGCCGCTCGTATCCGAGCACATCGAGTGCCGTCAGCACCGATTCGCGGGTCGTCCGCGAGACTCCGGGCTTGCCGTTGAGCACCCGGCTGACCGTGGCCTCGCTGACCCCTACCTTCTTCGCCACCTGGGCAAGTCGTCGCGTCATGACCGCAACGCTAGCGCAAATCTTGCAAGCAGCCGACTTATCGATGCAAAGAGTGTACGCAGGTGGGGTGCCTCACGGAAGCCGCGAGGCACCCCCTCACATTCCTGCCCCTTTCCCGCGTACCTCCTACGGGTTGATGTTGATCTTGAAGGTGGAGGTGGTGTTCTTCACGTCCTGGGCGTTGCCGCTCAGCTTCAGCCCGTTGAACGTGACCTCGCCGACCGCCGGGCCCTGGCCCGTCTCGGGCATCTCGTTGGCCCAGAGCCCGAATCCGGACTTCGCGTCGAACGCGTCACCGCTCTTGCGTGCTCCGGTGATCGAGATGTCGGTGAGCACCGTGTCCTTGATCGGGAACTGGGGCTGTCCACCGACGTAGTTCGTCTGGAACATGATCCCGCTGTACGTCGGATCGACGATGTCCACATGGGAGATCCGGATGCCCTGGAACACCTTGGAGGCCGAGAACAGCCAGATGCCCGGGAAGGTCTGCGACCCCCAGAAGTGCCCGCCCGACCGCACGATCGACACGTTCTCGATCGCCGTGGGGCCGGTCCCGAATCCATTCATCGGATAGCCGAAGTCCAGTGAACTGACCGTGATACCCGAGTACACCAGGGTGTCGGCGATGTGGATGTTGCGGAAGGTGTTGTCGTACCCGCCGTACACGGCCACACCCGCGGCCCGCCAGGTGAGGATGGACGTCAGGTTCTCGTACACGTTGTTCTTCATGTCCGAGCCGCCACCGTCGATCGCCGAGAACAGTGCGAAGCTGTCGTCCCCGGTGGCCCGCGCCTCGTTGTTGGTGACGTGGTTGTCGGTGGATCCGTTGGTCATGTTGATGCCGTCGGCGAACATGTCGCGGATCCGGGAGTTCTTGATGGTGACGTTGTCGGTGTTGGCGCCCCAGTAGAGGCACACCATGTGCTCGTTCCAGATGTTGTCGATCAGGATGTCCGAGACGTTGGAGAAGTCGAACACCTTGCCCGGTCCGTCGATGCGGGAGGTGTAGTTGCCGAAGTACGCGAAGTTCGAGAACGACGAACCCTTCGCACTGGCCTCCGCACGGAACCCGATGTCGGTGTTGTCCTGCATGGACGGAGCATGGAACCGGGTGTACCAGGGACCCGCGCCGACGACTTTCACGGCCTTGCCGTAGACCTGGAACTTGCTCGCCGTGGAATAGTCACCGGCCGGCAGGTAGACACCCACGAGAGCACCTGTGGTGTCCATCCGGACCTTGTCGAGGGCGTTCTGGACGTCCTGGTGCGTGAAGCCGACGGGCACCGTGTAGGTCGCCGGATCCGGGTTGGCCACCTGGGCGACCTGCTCCAGGCTGACGAAGTCGATCGCGTAGGTGCTGGTGTTGGCCGCGTCCTTCTGCAACCGGATCCTGCTGCCCGCCGGAACGGTCCTGCCCAGCATGACGTTCGCCTCGTCATAGATGTGCCGGGGCGCTCCCGCACCCGGGGAGTTGCCGGGTCCGGTCTCGTTCCCGTACAGCCATGCGTACTTCGACGTGAGGTCGATGGCCTTCAGGAAGGTGCCGTCCACGTAGACGTTCAGCTTCGATTCGATGCCGCCGCCACCCGCGGAGTCCGGGATGGAGAACCGGGTGACCAGGGTGTTCGTGGACGCCCGCGTGGTGAACTCGACGTAGTTGCCGGTGCTGTCGAGAGTGACCGCCTTGCGTCCGGACGCCTCGCCGGCGATGTCGCCGACGGTCCTGTTGGGTCCGGCCACCCTGGCGCCACCACCCGTGACACCGTCCTCCGCCTCGTACATGTCGTACGGCATGTCGGCGCCGCGTCCGACGAACAGCGACTCGGTGCGGGTGTTGTTCTCGCGCTTCACCGGGAGTTCGTTGGCGTCGTCGGCGATCACCACCTTCACCGTGTACGAGCCGTTGGCCGCCGTCCAGGTGCCGAGGGATACCGGCGGCGTCGTGGAGCCCGCCGCGATGGCGCCGCTGTGCGCGCCGGTGAGGGTCTTGACCGTGACGCCCTTGGCGTCGATCAGCTGCAGGGTGATGCCGTGGCTGCCGCTCGCGGAGGCCACGGTGCCCTGGTTCCTGAGAGCGACGGAGAAGGTCACGGTGTCGCCGTCGGCCGGGGCGGACGGCGAGGTGGTGACCGCGCTCGCGACGAGGTCGGAGCTGGAGACCGGCTTCACGACCAGCGGGGCACTGCTGGTGTAGCGATTGTTGGTCTCGTTCTCCTCGATGATCGAACCCGCCGGGTCGACGACCGCGCCCAGCGTGTAACTGCCCGCGTCGCGCGCTCCGATACCGGCGGTGACCTGTGCGGAGGCACCGGCGGCCAGAGCGCCCACCGAGGCGGTGGCGACCTTGGAGCCGCCCAGCTCGAAGTCGAGCTTGCCCGCGGGCGCGGCGAGGGCGCCCGTGTTGCGCACGGTCGCCGACAGCGTGATCTCGTCGGACTCCACCGGCGCGGCCGGGGAGGCGCCGACTGCCGAGACCTGCAGGTCCGGGTTGGGGGCCGGAGCGCCCAGCACCTGGAACTCGGCGACCTGACCGGCTCCGGACCCGGTGTTGGAGGTGAACTTCAGCTGGACGTCGGCGACCCTGGCGGTGACCGCAATCGTCACCGTGTTGCCGGTCACCGGGTCGAACGCGTAGTTCCTGGCGGCGGCCAGGCTCGTGAAGGACGTGGCGTTCTGCTCCCGTCCGAGAACCTCGATGTTCTGGGTGCGTGCGCCCCAGATGCTGTCGGGGTTGAGCTTGACGACGACGCTCTCGGTGTCGGCGTTGGAGCCCAGCTTCACGGTGAGGGTGTTGGGGTAGCTGCCGCCCGCGCCCTCCCAGTAGGTGGTGAGGGAGTTGTCGTTGGCATTCGCCGCGACGAAGGTGTGGATCACCGAGGATGCGGTGATCGGCTTGGAGACGGCGAGATTGGACGCGACGGTCGTGGAACCGTTACGGGTCACGGAGTTGCTCGCGACGGATATGTTGCCGGCCGCGTCCTTGGCCCGCACCACGTAGGTGACCGTGGCGCCGGCCGGCTGGGCGTCGGTGTACGTCGTGACGTCACCGGCCACGCTCTTGCGGAGCACGTTGTTGGCGTAGACGTCGTAGCCGGTCACGCCCTTGTTGTCCGAGGACGCCTGCCAGGCCAGCCTGATCTGCCCGGTGGACGGCTCGGTGAAGGCCAGTCCCGAGGGGGCGGTGGGTGCCTGCGTGTCACCGGAGCCACCCGTGCGGGTGACGGTGTTGCTGTTGCCCGACTCGTTGCCCGCCGCGTCCCGGGCCCGGACGTAGTAGGAGACGCTCTCGTCGGCCGGCCTGGTGTCGGTGTACGTGGTGACGTTGCCCGCCACACCGGTCAGCAGCGTGTTGCCGGCGTAGATGTCGTAGCCGGTGACGCCTGTGTCGTCCGAGGACGCCTTCCAGGTCAGTCTGATCTGCCCGGTGGACGGCTCGGTGAAGGCCAGGTCGGCGGGGGCTGTGGGTGCCTGGGTGTCCCCGGTCTCGGGGCCGTAGACCTCCAGTTCGGAGACCTGTGCGGCCGGCTGGACCGAGTTGGCGGTGACCAGTACCCGAACGTAGCGGGTGGTGGTGGCATCGAAGGAGATGGTCGCCGACTGCCCGCCCGCGGCGTTGAAGCTGTACGCCTGGGACGCGGTCAGGTCACTGAAGTCCGAACCGTTGGCGCTTCCCTGGATCTTCAGTGTCTGGGTCCGCTGCGGCCAGCCGTCGGGCAGGCGCAGCACGACCCGGTCGACCCGGACGGAGGAGCCGAGGTCCGCCTGGATCCACTGCGGGAGGGCGTTGTTCCTGCTCTCCCAATAGCTGGCCCGGTTGCCGTCGTTGCCCTGGGCCGCCACGTACGTCTCGGTGTGGCTGCTCGCTGTGAGGGTCTTGCCGGCGGCGAGGTCCACCGACGACTCCTCGGCCTCGCTGACCTCCAGTTCGGCGAGCTGGGCGTTGCGTCCTGCCGTGTTGGCCGTGATGTTCACCCGCACGAAGCGGGTCTTCGTGGCGGGGAAGGCGATCGTCACCTTGTTGGACGTACCGGGGCTGAAGGTGTACGTCCCCGAGGTCTTCAGGGTGGAGAAGCTCGTGCCGTCCGCGCTCCCCTGGATGGAGAGGGTCTGCTTTCTGCTCTCCCACCCTGCGGGGAGTTTCAGCGTCACCTCGTCGATCCGGGAGTCCGGGCCGAGGTCGGTCTGCACCCACTGCGGAAGTGAGCCGCCGGATCCCTCCCAGTACGTCGACTGGTTGCCGTCCGTCACACTCCGGGCGGTGCGTCCCTCGCCGGTACTGCTCGCCGCCGCGGCCCTGCCCGCGGCGATGCTGGGGCCGTCGGCCGCCGAGGCGGCGAGCGACGGCCATCCGATCATCAGAAGACTGGTGGTGACCGCGGCGGAAACGACCCGCCATCTCCAGCGTTTGGCTCTCATAGGTCCCCGATCTTCGGCCTCGGCGCGGAGCGCGTCGAGGGCGCGGCTCTGTCTGCTCGGCTCGGTGACACCTGTTTCTGCGCTCACTGAGCATGAGATTTGCGTTTTGCGGTCAGAGAATTGCAGAAAACTGCGAGAGCGTCCACCGTTGGGACAGAACCGAGCGATCCGGCACGAGGAGCAATTTGAGAGCAAGCCCCCAGCCGGTAGGGAGACTTGGGCGGGCAAGAAGTGGAAGCAGCGAAACTGCAAGGCAGCGCAATGAGCGCAAGCCATTTGCGCGTATATGGAAGGCGCCGCAAAGTGCCTGCTCCAGGGCACAGCCCAGAGCGGGGCCCGCAGGACGCGGACCCCGCTCCGATGGAGAGGATCAGTGATCGGCCGGACCGGGGGTCAGAGACCGCCGGTGTACAGAAGCCGGTCGGGTGAGCCTGTACCCAGATTCGCCAGCACACCGGTCGTCGACTGGCCGGTGACCCAGTCGGTGACCGCCTGCGGCGCCGCGGCCGGGTTCTGCTCCAGGTAGAGGGCGGCAACCCCCGCGACATGCGGACTGGCCATGGACGTGCCGCTCAGCGTGGTGGATCCGCCGCCGAGCCTGGCGGAGACGATGTCGACCCCGGGGGCGTACACCTCCACACAAGTGCCCCAGTTACTGAAGCCCGCCTGCCGGTCCTGGTCGTCACTGGCACCCACGGTAACCACCTGGCCGGCGCCCGCCGGGGAGACGTTGCAGGCGTCCTGGCTCTCGTTCCCCGCCGCGACGACGGGCAGGATGCCCTGCTCGGCGAGTCCGTCGAACGCGTCATCGACCGCCGCGGACGACGTTCCGCCGAGCGAGGCGTTGACCACGGCGGGCTTCTGGACGTTCTCTGCGATCCAGTCGAGCCCCGCGATGATCCCGGCCCAGGTTCCCGACCCCTCGCAGTTGAGCACCCGAACGGGGACGAGCAGGGCGGAGGGCGCGACGCCGTAGGACGCGCCACCGACCGTGCCGGCCACATGTGTGCCGTGGCCGTGACAGTCCTGGGCGTTCCGGCCGTCGCCGATGACGTCGAAGCCCGGGCCCACCCGGTCACCGAACTCGCTGTGGGCGGATTCGATGCCGGTGTCGACGATGTAGGCCGTCACCCCGGCGCCCGTGCGGGTGGCGTTGTACATGGAGTCCAGGGGCAGATTCCGCTGGTCGATGCGGTCCAGTCCCCAACTCGTGGCCGCCGCGAGGGCACCGGCCGTCCCGTTCGCGGCGGGCGGGGGAGCAACGGAGGCCTCGCTGTTCTCCTCGACGGCCTGGATGCCTGCCGTGCCACGCACCTTCTCGAGCTGAGCAGGGGTGAGCGAAGCCGCGAAGCCGTGCAGGACCTTGCTGTACGTGAACAGCGTGGTGAGCCCGAGCTGCTTGGCCATGACGTCCGCCGTCTGCGCGGGCGCCAGGGTGACGATGTACTGACCGGGCACAGCCCGGGACGACTTCTGCACCGGCACAAGAGTGTCGCCGGTGTCGGCCGTGGCCGAAGTGGTGCCGATCAGCGGGACGATCAGCAGTAGAGCGGCCGGTGCCCAGTGGGCGCGCAGGCGCATGCGTTCTCCCTTGACGTGGAGGAGCCGATCGCGGACAAGGACAGGTCCGCGAGGTGCGAACACCTGACCTTTCGTCCACATCCGGGGCGCGCCTTGAGCCACGTCAGCCGGACAGCGCAACGATCAGTACCGGGGCAGGCCCATTCGGCCGATCGCGTGAAAGGTTTCAACAAGCTCCCGCGGGCGAAGATAGACCCGCTCCGACATGGACGTCAATGCTGCACACAGCAGGCTTTCAACCATCAAGCCAGAAGCACCTCGATCACGAAGGAACCCTTGACAGGGACCGAACACAACCCTAGCTTCACATGACTGAAACGATTCATCACCGCGTCGTTACGGAGCCGAGTTGTGATCAGCAGAAGACGACTGCTCAGCACCACCGCCGCCACCGCAGCGCTCGCTGCCGTGTCCGCCCCCGCCCACGCAGCCGGACCGGCGCAGGCCGCCGCCGGCCGGGCCCGTGTCACCGAACCGACCGTCGAATACGTACGCCACCCTCTCGGCCTCGACACCCCGCGTCCGAGGCTGAGCTGGCCCGTCGCGTCCGACCGCCCCGGCCGGAGCCAGACCGCCTATCAGGTGCGGGTCGCCACCACCCCGGACCGCCTCGGGAAGCCCGACGTCTGGGACAGCGGCAAGATTGAATCCGCCCAGTCGGTGCTGGTCCCGTACGCAGGCCCGGAGCCGGTGTCCCGTACGCGTTACCACTGGTCGGTGCGTGTATGGGATTCCGGCGGGCAGGACTCCGCGTGGAGCGAGCCGTCCTGGTGGGAGACCGGGCTCCTGGCCGACTCCGACTGGTCGGCCGGGTGGATCGGTGCGCCGGCCGCGCTGACCGGTACGCCCGCACTGGACGGCGCCTCATGGATCTGGTTCCCCGAAGGCGATCCGGCCGCCAGTGCGCCCGCGGCCACCCGGTGGTTCCGGGGCCGGGTGGAGGTTCCGGCCGGTGTCACCCGCGCCCGCCTGGTCATGACGGCCGATGACGGCTTCACCGCCCGGGTGAACGGGGTGGAGGTGGCACACACCGAGGCGGACGGCCCCGCCAGGAACTGGCAGCGGCCCGTCCTGACGGATGTGACGGCCCGGCTCTCCCCGGGTGTCCAGGTGATCGCCGTGTCGGCCACCAATGCGGAGGAGGGACCCGCCGGACTGCTCGGCGTGCTGGAGCTGACCACCGCTGACGGTGTGGTCACCCTGGCCACCGGCGCCGACTGGCGGACCACCGACAAAGAGCCGTCGGGGGACTGGGAGTCCGGCGCCTACGACGACAGCGCATGGTCCGCCGCCAAGGTCCTCGCCCCCTGGGGTTCCGGGCCCTGGGGCCGTGTACAGGTGGCACACTCCCCCGCCACCCAACTGCGCAAGGAGTTCCGGCTCGGCCGCAAACGTGTGGCGCGCGCCAGGCTGTACTCGACCGCCCTCGGGCTGTACGAGGTGTTCCTCAACGGCAGGCGGGTCGGCGAGGACCGGCTCGCACCCGGCTGGACCGACTACAACAAGCGTGTCCAGTACCAGACGTACGACGTGACCGGACTGCTCGCACCGGGCGGAAACGCACTCGGGGTCACGCTCGCGACAGGCTGGTACGCCGGCAACATCGCCTGGTTCGGGCCGCATCAGTACGGCGATCAGCCTGCCGTTCTGGCCCAGTTGGAGGTCACCTTCACGGACGGCTCCACCGAGCGGGTCGTGTCGGGGACCGACTGGCTCGCCGCGACCGGGCCCATCACCGGCGCCGATCTCATGGCGGGCGAGGAGTACGACGCCCGGCTGGAGACCGACGGCTGGACGCGCCCCGGCTTCGACGCGTCGGGGTGGCTCGCCGCCGATCAGGTGGACGACATCAGTGCGGCGCTCGTGGCCGAAGTGGACGGAGCATGCCGTGTCGAGCGTGAACTGACGGCCCGTGAGGTGACCGAGCCCGAGCCCGGTGTGTTCGTGTTCGACCTCGGCCAGAACATGGTGGGCACCCCGAGACTCACCGTGTCGGGACCGGCCGGCACGAGAGTGCGACTGCGGCATGCCGAGGTCCTGAACCCGGACGGCACGATCTACACGACCAACCTGCGCACCGCCCGCGCCACGGACACGTACACGCTCAAGGGCGGCGGCCGGGAGACGTACGAACCCCGCTTCACGTTCCACGGCTTCCGCTATGTCGAGGTGACGGGCTATCCCGGCCGGCCGGGCCCCGACGCGGTCGTTGGCCGGGTCATCCACACCTCGGCGCCGTTCACCATGGACTTCACGACCGATGTGCCCATGCTCAACCAGCTCCACAGCAACATCACCTGGGGGCAGCGCGGCAACTTCCTCTCCATTCCGACGGACACCCCCGCGCGGGACGAGCGCCTCGGCTGGACCGGTGACATCAACGTCTTCGCGCCCACCGCCGCGTACACGATGGAGTCGGCGCGGTTCCTCACCAAGTGGCTCTACGACCTGCGGGACGACCAGGTCGCCGACGGCGCCTTCCCGAACGTCGCCCCGGACCTCCCGGGCGTCGGCAGCGGGGCGGCGGGCTGGGGCGATGCGGGGGTGACCGTGCCGTGGGCGCTGTACCAGGCGTACGGCGATGTGCGGGTCCTGGAGCAGTCCTGGTCCTCGATGCTGAAGTGGCTGGAGTACCTGGAGGCACACAGCACCGGGCTCCTGCGGCCCGCCGACGGCTACGGCGACTGGCTCAACATCGAGGACGAGACGCCCAAGGACGTCATCGGCACGGCGTACTTCGCCCACAGCGCCGACCTCGTCGCCCGCATCGCCGAAGCACTGGGCAAGGACCCGGCGCCCTACCGGAGTCTCCACGGCCGGGTGCGCGACGCGTTCCGGGCCGCGTATGTGACCGCCGGCGGGCGCGTCAAGGGCGATACGCAGACAGCCTATGTACTGGCCCTGTCCATGGATCTGCTGACGGAGGGCGACCGCGGGCCGGCGGCCGACAGGCTGGTCGCGCTCATCGAGGCGAAGGACTGGCATCTGTCGACGGGATTCCTCGGAACCCCGCGGCTGCTGCCGGTGCTGACCGACACCGGGCACACGGATGTCGCCTACCGGCTGCTGATGCAGCGGACCTTCCCGAGCTGGGGCTACCAGATCGACCGGGGTGCCACCACGATGTGGGAGCGCTGGGACTCCATCCGGCCGGACGGCAGCTTCCAGGACGCCGGGATGAACTCCTTCAACCACTACGCGTACGGCTCGGTGGGTGAGTGGATGTACGCGAACATCGCGGGCATCGCACCGGGGAGCCCCGGCTTCCGGAAGATCATCGTGCGGCCGCGTCCGGGCGGCGGGGTGACGCAGGCCGAGGGCCGGTTCGACTCCCTGTACGGGCCGGTCACGACGCGCTGGAAGGCGGACGCGGACGGCTTCGCGCTCAGGGTCGTCCTGCCTGCCAACACGACCGCCGAGGTATGGATACCGGGCGGGGACGAGCGCAGCGCCGGCCAGGGCTCCGCGACGTTCCTCCGCCTGGACGACGGGTGTGCGGTCTTCGCCGCCGGATCGGGAACCCATCGGTTCGCCGCTTCCGCCTGACACCGATCGCTTGGGCGCCCTATAGGACGGAAACTGTCCTACAGGGCGCCTAGCGTGATCCTCAGGAGCTCGGGAGATTCCCGTGGAGGAGGCGGACATGACCATGGCCGACGGCACGGAACCCGGTGCGGAGCCGCAGTTCTTCGAGCGGGTCGCAGAACTGAGGGCCTGGCTGGAGCGCCATCACGGGGTGCGGTCGGACCTGTGGGTGAAGCTCGCGAAGAAGAGCACGGGCATCGCGTCCGTCACGGCCGCCGAGGTCATCGACACCGTGCTCTGCTACGGCTGGATCGACGGGCAGCGCAAGTCCCTCGACGGGGAGTACTACCTGCAGCGGATCTCGCGCCGCCGCAAGGGCGGCCACTGGTCCCAGGTCAACGTACGCAAGGTCGAGGCGCTGACGGCGGCCGGCCTGATGCGGGAGCCGGGGCTGGCCGAAGTGCGGGCCGCGCAGGAGGACGGGCGGTGGGCCGCGGCGTACCCCTCGCAGAAGGAGGCCACCGTGCCCGCCGATCTCGCGGCCGCACTGACCGCCGGCTCCCGGGCGGCGCAGCGGTTCGAGGAGCTCGGCAGAACGGACAGGTACCTGGTGATTCTCGAGCTCCTCAAGGCGAGAACGCCCGAGCTGAGGGCTGCCCGGCTCGCGCGGGCGATCACGAAGCTGGAGTCGGGCGGCACGGTCGGCTGAGCCGCCCGGCCCGGTCAGGCGGGGATGCCGAGGAGGTCCGGCTTCTCGGCCAGCGAGGCGAGACGCCCGGCCGGATCCGCGATCAGCCGACGGGCCGCCAGATCGAGGATGCCGCCGATGGCCCTGATGTCCGCGGCCAGGGTTCCGTCCTCCTTGACGATCTGCTGCACGACCTCGAAGGTCTTGCCCGCACCGTAGACGAACGTGCAGCTCACCCGCACCCTGTCCCCGCCACGCAGTTCCCGCAGGTACTTCACCGTCACTTCCAGCTGCACCGGGCCGACTCCGTCGGCCACCAGCTTCTCCTGGGGCAGTCCGGCGGCCCGCAATAGCTCCCAGCGCGCGTGTTCCGCGTACTGGAGATAGACGGCCTGGTTGAGGTGGCCCTGGGTGTCGAGCTCGTAGCCGCGCACCGTCACGTCGACGAAGTAGGTCATGAACATCCGAACGCCGGCGGGCAGTCCGCCATTCCGCCTGCGCCCCGCAGTCAGCTGCCTCTACGCAACCTCTTTACGAGCCTGTCATGCACGGGTAACTTCCTCACTGCAAAAGATTGCAGCAATATTCTGACAGCGCTTGCTGCCAGACGTACTGCTCGCCCGAACCCCGAGGCGCGTCCGGGTTCTCCGGCGGGATCCTCGCAGCCGCTCGCGGAGCGGATGTGCTGTTGGCAGCCGCGGTCCACCCGCCCGCGGCCCTCCCCTGGAGACACAACACATGAAACGCACCCCCACCCGGCTGCTCGGACGCCCCCTGGGAGCGGCCGTCGCAGCCACCGTGATGCTGGGGCTCCTGACCGCGGTGCCGAAGGCCGCGGGTCCCGATTCGGCCGTGCCCGCGGCCTCTTCGGAGTCCACCGCGACCGTCTTCTACTACACGAAGACCAAGGACTGGTCCGCGTACAAACTCCACTACGCACCCGACGGCGGCTCCTGGACCACCGCGCCGGGCGTGGCGATGGAGGCCGCGTGCACGGACTGGGTGAAGCGGACCGTCAGCCTGGGCAGCGCCTCGGGCCTGGCCGCGACGTTCAACAACGGTTCGGGCGTCTGGGACAACAACGCCGGGAAGAACTACACCCTGGGCACCGGCGACATCACCGTCAAGGACGGCGTGGTGGCCCACAGCGACCCGTGCGCAGACACCGGTACGGACCCCGAACCGACCTCCGATCCCGATGAGACACACACTGCGGCGGTCTACTACTCGACCGCCACGGTCGGCTGGACGACCACCAATCTGCACTACCAGCCGGCGGGCGGCACATGGACCACCGTGCCCGGCGTGGGGATGGAGGCCGCCTGTACCGGCTGGGTGAAGAAGTCCGTCGACCTCGGCACGGCGACCACGATGCTGGCCACGTTCAACAACGGCAACGGGGTGTGGGACAACAACAACGGCGCCAACTACACGGTCCCCGCCGGGCTCACCACGGTGAAGGACAAGAAGGTCACGGCCGACGCGGAGGACCCCTGCGCCGCCGAGGTCCCGGACACCCAGGCCCCGACCCTGCCCACGAAGGTGACCGCCGACGCCGACGGTGTCTCCGTCGTGCTGACCTGGGACCCGTCCACCGATGACCGCGGTGTGACGAAGTACCAGGTGACACGGACCGGAGGCACGAAGGGCACGATGGTCACCGACGTCGGCTCCACGGTGTACTCCGACACCGGGCTGGAGGAGAAGACGGCCTACAGCTACACGGTCAAGGCCGTCGACGCCGCCGGAAACGTGTCGGCCGCCTCGGCCGCCGCCACCGCAACCACCGGCGAGAAGCCCGCGGCACCCGCGTCCGGGGAACCGCTGGGAACCGATCCCCGCAAGGACCCGATCTACTTCGTGCTCACCGCCCGCTTCAACGACGGTGACACCTCCAACAACCGGGGCGGGAACCAGCACGGGAAGTCGGGCAACGCGGCCAACAACGACCCCATGTTCCGGGGCGACTTCAAGGGCCTGGTCAACAAGCTCGACTACATCAAGGGCCTCGGCATGTCGGCCGTCTGGATCACCCCGGTGGTGCTGAACCGGTCCGACTACGACTACCACGGCTACCACGGCTACGACTTCTACGAGGTCGACTCCCGGCTGGAGTCCGCCGGTGCCTCCTACCAGGACCTCATCAACGCGGCCCACGCCAAGGGCATGAAGATCTACCAGGACGTCGTCTACAACCACTCCTCGCGCTGGGGCGCCAAGGGCCTGTTCACCCCGACGGTGTACGGAGTCCGCGACACCCAGTGGAGCTGGTTCTACGACGAGAAGAACGACGGCTTCGAGTACGACGGCCTGACCGTCGAGCCCAAGTCCGGGAAGTCGTACTACAACGGCGATCTGTGGTCCACCGCCGAGCCCTCGGGCAACACCTGCGTCAACTGGGGAACGCCCACCCAGTACACCTCGCCCGAGGGGTACCGGATCTACAACTGCCAGTGGCCCAACCCTACTTCGGGCATGTTCCCCAAGGCGTACTACCACAACTGCTGGATCGGGAACTGGGAGGGCGAGGACTCCCGCAGCTGCTGGCTGCACGACGATCTCGCCGACTTCAACACCGAGAGCGCACCCGTCCAGAACTACCTGATCGGCGCCTACAACAAGTACATCGACATGGGCGTGGACGGCTTCCGGGTCGATACCGCCGTGCACATCCCCCGTACCACCTGGAACCGCCGCTTCCTGCCGGCGATCCAGGAGCGCGTCACCCAGCAGTTCGGTGCCGAGGCCGCGAAGAACTTCTTCGTCTTCGGTGAGGTCGCGGCCTTCGTCAACGACAAGTGGAACCGCGGCTCGGTCAACCACTCCGCGCAGTTCTACACCTGGAAGGAACGCAAGGAGTACAACGCGGACGACGAGAAGGCCGCGCTGGAGATGTACGACTACGAACAGCAGCAGGGCACCGGCTCCCAGCCGACCTCCACCAACGCCTTCCTGAACGGCAACGCCTACCACGCACCGGACCACAGCAAGTTCTCCGGGATGAACGTCATCGACATGCGCATGCACATGAACTTCGGTGACGCCAACAACGCGTACAACAACGGCAAGGACTCCGACGACAGCTACAACGACGCCACCTACAACGTCGTGTACGTCGACAGCCACGACTACGGGCCCAACAAGAGCAGCGAACGGTACGCGGGCGGCACCGATGCCTGGGCCGAGAACATGTCCCTGATGTGGACCTTCCGGGGCATCCCCACGCTCTACTACGGCTCCGAGGTCGAGTTCCAGGCCGGCAAGAAGATCGACTGCGGGCCCACCTGCCCGCTGGCGACGACCGGTCGCGCGTACTTCGGCGACCAACTCGCGGGTGACGTCGAGGCATCCGACTTCAGCAAGGTCTCCTCGGCGACCGGCACGGTAGCCGACACCCTCGCGAAGCCGCTGGTCAAGCATGTGCAGCGGCTCAACGAGATACGACGGGCCGTACCGGCCCTGCAGATGGGCCAGTACTCCACCGAGGGCATCACCGGGTCGATGGCGTACAAGCGCCGCTACACCGACGCGGCGAGCGGCACGGACAGCTTCGCGCTGGTGACGGTCACCGGCAGTGCCACGTACACGGGCATCCCCAACGGCACCTACAAGGACGCCGTCACCGGGGACACCCAGGTGGTGACGGGCGGCACGCTCGCCGTCCCGGCACCGGGCAAGGGCAATCTGCGGGTGTACGTCCTCGACCTCGGCGGCAGGAACGCGGCCCCGGGCAGGATCGGGAGCGCGGGTGCCTACCTGAAGTGACCTGAGGTGAACCCGGGCGTGACGGGTGCGCGATGCGCGCCCGTCATGCCCGGCCGCCCTCGCCCCCGGCCACCCGCCGCAGGGTGCGCAGCAGGTACTCCTTGCGGTGGAGCGGATCGTGATCGGTACGGGGCCTCTGCGGAACGGGGCCCTCGACCGGCCGGTAGTGCGCGAAGTCGGACCACAGCACCCCCTCGCCCCGTGTCATCTCCGGCAGCAGCTGCTGCAGTTCGTGGATGCGCGCGGCGGGGACCTCACCCTCCAGGGTGCACACGCGGCCCCGCGTCTGCGGAGTCCGGGGAACGGCGCGCAGCCGTGCGAGGACCGGGACCAGCGGGCCGAACGTATCGGCCGGGAGCTCGATGCGGAAACGGTGCATCGGCTCGTACACCGTGGTTCCGGCCTGCTTCAGCGCGTCCATGAGCACCAGCGGTGTCAGGTTGCGGAAGTCGCCCGCCGTGCTCGACATGCTCTTGTCGAATACCCCGTGCGAATGACTCTGCCGAGGCCAGTATCCGGAATGCGTCAGGGTGACGGTGCAGTCGGTGACCTGCCATCCGTGAATTCCCTGGCCGAGCGTCTCGAGCACGGTGTCCTCCACGGCTCTCATGAGGGAGAAGGGCATCGAGCCGAGTTCCACTTCCCGCCGGAATTCCACCCCGCTGCCCGTCGGTGCGCGATCGACACGGAGTCCGACCGTGGCAAGAAAAGGATTGGGGTCCCGGTCGATGATCTCGACGGCCGCGCCCGTTCCGGCCGGCCGTTCCAGGCAGATGGTCGTGGTCTCCCGGAAGGTGACCTCGATCCCGTACTCGTCCGCCAGCGTCGCCTGGATGACCTCCTTCTGCACCTCGCCGTAGAGCGAGAGGGAGACCTCCTGACGGATGTCGTCCCGCCGTACGCCGATGAGCGGGTCCTGCTCCGCGAGCTGGCCGAGTGCGGTGTGCAGAGCCCCTCGGTCCTCCCGGCGGCGGGGTGAGACGACCGACTCCAGGGTCGGCGGGGCGAAGTGGGCCTGCACCGGCTTCCCGGCCGCCTCTCCGATCCTGTCCCCGATCCTGACCGCGCCGAGCCCCCGCAGCCTGCCGATCCGGCCGGCGGTCAGTGCGGACGCGCTCTCGTGCCTACCGTGGTCGAAGACGGTGATGCCGGAGATCTTGCCCTCGCGGTCGTCGTCCTCGCCGTCCCCCCGGAAGCGGACACGTTCACGCGTGCGCACCGCTCCGGAGAACATCCGGACGTACGCGATCTTCTCCCCGGCAGGACCGCGCTCGACCTTGAACACCGTGCCCGAAGCCGGCCCTTCGGCATCCTGGCAGGTGACGGGCAGCAGCTCGGCGATTCCCGCGATCAGTTCGGCCACGCCGGCCCCGGTGGCCGCGGAGCCGAAGTACACCGGATGCACCAGCGTCTGCCCGGTCTGCGCCGCCAGACCGGCGCGCAGCCGGTCGTACGGGATGCCCGTCGCGTCGTCGACGTAGTCGGCGAGCAGGTCGTCGTCGTGCCCGGTGAGCAGATCGGTCAGCGCGGCGGTGAATCCCGGGTCCGCGTCGGTGAACGGTGCGGTGCGGGCATCGCGGGTCCCCAGGGCTTCGACCGAACCCATCGCGACGATGTCGCGGGACAGCCGCTCGGCGATGTCCGCGAGGACACCTTCGTACCGGGCACCGCCGCGGTCGGTCTTGTTCACGAAGACGAGTGTGGGGATCCGCAGCCGGCGCAGCGTCCGCATCAGGACGCGGGTCTGCGCCTGCACGCCCTCCACGGCGGAGACGACGAGCACCGCGCCGTCGAGCACGCCGAGGACCCGTTCCACCTCGGCGATGAAGTCCGGGTGGCCGGGGGTGTCGATGAGGTTGACCGCGACTCCGTCGATGACGAAGGAGACGACCGCGGACTTGATGGTGATGCCGCGTTGCCGTTCCAGCGCCAGCGAGTCCGTCTGTGTGCTGCCGTCGTCGACGCTGCCGACGGTGTCGATGACTCCGACGGCGTGGAGAAGCCGCTCGGTCAGGCTCGTCTTACCGGCGTCGACGTGCGCCAGAATTCCCAGGTTCAATGTATGCACTGAGCTTCATGTCCTCGAGATAGGTGTCAATTCCTGTCTGGGTGGACACAGAAGCTCGGCGCATGAATATCTCCCGGATTGTTCAGCTGGTGCCGGAATTACAGCAGGCAGCCGCATCACAGGGCAATCGATTAAGACCGACCGGCACATGGGGGGGTGGAGGAAGGAGCGGGGCTGGGTGCGTGCAGCTGCAAGGCGGAGGACTGAGGCATGGCGGAGCCATGGTGATTGACGACAACGCGGCAGATGTGCGTGCCCAGCCCCGCGACGCCGCCCCCGATGTGCCGGCCGGTCTAAACCCCCAGGTGCGGGAAGCGCAGTTCGGTACGGCTCCGCGCGGTCTCTCCGGGGCGCAGCACGGTGCTGGGCTGGCCCGGCCGGTTGGGTGAGTCGGGCAGGTGCTGGGTCTCCAGACAGACCGCGCCGTGGCGTTCGAGGCGGCGGCCGGTGGCGTCGGTGAACGAGCCGTCGAGCTGGTTGGCGGTGTAGACCTGGATGCCCGGCTCGGTGGTCCACACCTCCAGGACGCGGGCCGAGTCCGGGGCGGTGAGGCGGGCTGCGCGTCGCAGCCCTGCGGCGGTCTCGCGCAGGACCCAGCAGTGGTCGAACCCGCCCGCCATGCGCAGTTGTTCGTCCTCGATCCCGATGGACTCCCCCAGTACGCGCGGTGCGGTGAGGTCGAACGGCGTGCCCCGTACCCCGGCCGGCGGTCCCAGGGGGATGCCGTCGCCGTCCACCGGCAGATAGCTGTCGGCGTCGACCTCCAGCCGGTGGCCGAGGATGTCGCCCTTGCCGGCCAGCTCGAAGTAGGCGTGGTTGGTGAGGTTGACGACCGTGGCGCGGTCGGTGACCGAGGCGTAGTCGATGGCCAGGGTGCCCGCCGTGTCGAGGGTGTACGTGACCGTCGCGTCGAGCGCGCCGGGGAACCCCATGTCGCCGTCGGGGCTGTGCAGGGTCAGGCGCAGGGACACGCTGTCCTCGTAGGTGTCCGCGGTGGCGTCCCACACCTTGGTGTGGAAGCCCTCGGGGCCCCCGTGCAGTGCGTGGCCGCGGTCGTTGGCCGGGATGTGGTGCGTGACCCCGTCCAGGATGAAGCGGCCGTTCGCGATGCGGTTGGCGTAGCGGCCGACGACGGCGCCGAAGTACGGGTGCTTGCCCGTGTAGTCGTCGACGGTGGCGAGCGACCGTACGACCGAGGCGGGGGTGCCCTCGGTGTCGGGCACGGTGAGGCGGTGCAGGGAAGCACCGTAGGTGAGTACCTGGGCGAGGACTCCCGTACCGGAATCGAGGGTCCACAGGCCGGTCTCCGTCCCGTGGGCGGAGCCGAACGGTGTGCGGTGCACGGTGGGGCGCGGCATCAGAGATCCTTGTGAAGAGCGGAGGCACGCCCGGGTGCGGTGGATTCGCGGACGATGAGGCGGTAACCGGGACGGGGCCGGCGTGGTTCGGAGACCGGTTCGCCCGAGAGGCGTTCGACGAGGCTGTCGACGGCCAGCCGGGCGATGGCCTCCTTGTCCGGGGCGATGGTGGTGAGCGTGGTGGTGCCGTACCGGCTCTCCTCGATGTCGTCGAAGCCGACGACTGCGATGTCGTCCGGGATGCTCAGCCCGCGCTCGGTGATGGTCCGCATCGCGCCGATGGCGATGAGGTCGTTGTACGCGAACACGGCGTCCGGTCGCTCTCCCCGGTCCAGGAGCGATGCCATGGCTGTGGCGCCGTCCTCGCGGCCGTAGCCGTCGGTGACGACGACGAGGGACTCGTCCGGCTCGATGCCCGCGGCGGCCAGCTCCTCGCGCCAGCCGCGCAGGCGCAGATGCGCGGGCTGGCGTTCGCGGCCGGTGCGCGAGCCGAGGAAGGCGATCCTGCGGTTGCCGTTGTCCAAGAGGTGGCGCACGGCCTCGCGGGATGCCGCCACGTTGTCGATGGCGATGTGGTCGTACGGGGCTTCGTACTCGCGCTCACCGAGCAGCACCAGTGGTGCCGTCTCGGTGCGCGCCATGAGGTCCTCGGTCTCCAGATGGATGGGGCTGAGGATGAGACCGTCGATCACATGGGACCGGAAGCCCTGGCTGACCAGGAGTTCCTTCTCCCGGAGGCCTGCGGTGTGGTCGACCAGGACGGTGTAGTCGTGCCGGGCGGCCGCGTCGACGACCGCTCCGGCGAGTTCGGCGAAGTAGGGGTTGCCGAATTCGGGTACGGCGAGGGCGATGATGCCGGTGCGGCCCTTGCGAAGATGGCGGGCGGTGAGGTTCGGCCGGTAGCCGAGTTCGTCGATCGCCTGCTGCACCTTGGCGCGCATCGCGGGTGTGACGTGCTGATAGTTGTTCACCACGTTCGACACGGTCTTGATGGACACGCCCGCCCGTTGCGCAACGTCCTTGAGGCTGACGCCCACGGCACTCCTTGGCTCGACTTGGCTCAGTGGTTCGGCTCGGAACAGCTGGTTCGTCGTCAGGTGCTTCTGCGACTGCGCGCCAGATAGCGCTGGGCCACCACGACAACGATAAGGAAACCGCCGCTGACCACCGACTGGTACGAGGAGTTGAGCGAGCCGATCTGGTTGATCAGGTTCTGGATGACGGCCAGCAGCAGGACGCCCCAGAGCGTTCCGCTGATGGAGCCGGCACCGCCGATGAGCAGCGTGCCGCCGATGACGACGGCGGAGATCGCGTCCAGTTCCATGCCCACGCCGACGATGGTGACACCGGAGGAGAGCCTGGCCGCGTTGAGCGCACCGGCGAGTCCGGCCAGCAGGCCGCTGAGTGTGTAGACCAGGATCTTCGTGCGGGCGACGGGCAGGCCCATCAGGGTGGCGGCATCACTGCTGCCGCCGACGGCGAAGAGGGTCTGCCCGAACGAGGTGCGCTGCAGCACCAGTCCGCCGGCCCCGAACAGGACCAGGGCGATCAGGATCGGATAGCCGAAGCCCCAGATGCTGCCCTGCCCGAGCTCGCCGAAGGCGGAGTCCTTGGGTACCAGGTAGGTGGTGGCGCCCTCGTCGGTGAGGGCGAGCAGCAGACCGCGGGCCGCCAGCAGGGTGGCGAGCGTGACGATGAAGGGTGCCATGTTGCCCCGGGCGATCAGGAGCCCGTTGAGCAGCCCGATCGCGCCGCACACCACGAGGGGTACGAGCAGCGCGGCGAGGAAGCCGTACTGCGAGGCCCAGGCGGCGAGGACTCCGCCGAGGGCGAATACCGACCCGACGGACAGGTCGATGCCGCCGGTGATGATGACCATGGTCATGCCGAGCGCGACCACGGCGAGGAACGATGCCTGGATCGTCACGCCGCGCGCGTTGTCCAGCGAGGCGAAGGTCGGATAGATGAACGACGCGGCGATCACGACGGTCAGCAGGACCGCGAGCACGCCCTGGCGCTGGAGGAGTTCGGCGATACGCTGCTTGGTGTTCGGCTCGGCGGCGGGGCGGGGAGCCTTGCCGCCCGCGGGTGCGGTCGATTTCCGCACCACGGGGGCCGGGACTGCGGGGGCGGGTGTGGTTTCGTTCATCGGGACCGACGCTCCCGGGCGACGTAGACGGCGGCGATGATGATGGCCGCCTGGGCGATCTGTGCGGTGGAGTCGGGCAGGTCGTGCTTGACGAGGGTGGCGCGCAGGAGCTGCATCAGCAGGGCGCCGGCCACGGTGCCGAGCACCCGGATGGAGCCGCCGTTGAGGGGCGTACCGCCGACCACGACCGCCGTGATGGCGGAGAGTTCCATGAGGGTGCCGAGCGAGGACGGGTCGCTCGCGGTGAGCCTGGCCGTGGCAAGGATGCCGGCGAGGGCTGCGAGCACGCCGCACAGCACGTACACACCGATGAGGACGCGCTTCACGGGAAGTCCCGCGAGGGCGGCGGCGGACCGGTTGCCGCCGACGGCGACGATCTGCCGCCCGAAGGTGGTGCGCTGCACGAGGAAGGCCACGGCGACGGCAAGGATTCCGGCGATCAGAACGACCAGCGGGATGCCGAGGAAGGAGCCGGTTCCCAGCGACAGCAGGTCGGGGTTGACGATCTGCTTGAGCTGGCCGTCGGCCATGACCAGGGCCAGTCCCCGGCCGCCGACGAAGAGGGCGAGCGTGGCCACGATGGGCTGCAGCCCGATGAGGGAGACCAGCGTGCCGTTGACCGCTCCGACGACCGCGCCCGCCAGGAGCGAGACGACGAGTGCGGGCACGAGCCCGTATCCGAGGTAGAGCGGCAGGAACGCGGCGGCGAGTGCCATGGTCGAGCCGACGGAGAGGTCGACGCCCTCGGTCCCGATGACCAGGGCCATGCCCAGGGCGACGATGACGATGGGGGCGACCTGGACGAGCTGGGTGCGGAAGTTGTCCGCGGTCATGAAGTGGTCGGTGAAGAGCGCGTTGAAGAGCAGCACCACCACCACGGCGACGTACACGCCGTATTCCTGGTACCAGGCCGGGTCACGCAGCCGTGCCAGGGGTGTCGCACTCTTTACGGGCTGCTTCGCGGGCTCTACGGGTGGGGAGACGGCGGCCTGGGTCATCGGGGGTCCTCCTGAGCGGCCGGGGCCTTGTCTCCCGGCGCCGGTGCATGGTCGGCGAGTACTTCGAGCAGCCGGCTCTCGGCCACCTCTTCGCCCGCCAGTTCGCCTGCGACGGCTCCGCCGCGCAGGACGACGATCCGGTCGGCGCCCTCGATGAGCTCCTCGATGTCGGAGGAGATGAGCAGGACGGCCAGGCCCTCCCGGGCCAGGTCGTCGATGAGGCTCTGGACCTCGGCCTTGGCGCCGACGTCGATGCCACGGGTGGGTTCGTCGAGCAGCAGGACCTTGGGTTCCAGACAGAGCCAGCGGGCCAGCAGGACCTTCTGCTGGTTGCCTCCGGAGAGTTCGCCGACCTTCTGCTCGGGGCTCGACGCCTTGATCCGCAGGCGCTTCATGAAGATGTCGACGATCCGGTCCTGCTTGGCGCGGGAGACGACACCGGCCCTGGACAGGCGCGGCATGGCAGCGAGCACGATGTTCTCGCGGACGGAGAGGCCGGGGACGATTCCCTCTGCCTTGCGGTCCTCGGGGAGCAGGCTGATCCCGGCCCGGATGGCGGCGGCCGGGGTGAGGCGGTTCAGGGCGGTGCCGTCGACGGTGAGTTCGCCCGCGTCCAGGGGCAGGGCACCGGACAGGGCCTTCGCCGTCTCGCTGCGGCCGGAGCCGAGGAGGCCGCCGAGGCCGAGCACTTCACCCGCGTACAGCGACAGGGATATGTCGTGGAGCTGGTGGCGGCTGGTCAGGCCGGTCGCGGTGAGCACCGGGGTGCGGGCCGCTTCGTGTCCCTCCGCCGCGAAGTTGGTGACGCCTGAGCGGCGGACCTCGGCCATGTCGCGGCCGAGCATCATCGAGACGAGCTGCATCCGGTCGAGGTCGGCGAGGTCGCCGGTGTGGATGTGGCGGCCGTCGCGCAGCACGGTGACGCGGTCGCAGATCCGGTACAGCTCGTCCATGCGGTGGCTGACGTAGAGCACGGCGATGCCCTGGCCGCGCAGGGTCTCGATGACCCGGAAGAGGGTCTCCACCTCACGCGGTTCGAGTGAGGAGGTGGGTTCGTCCATGATGACGACCTGGGCGTTGACCGAGACGGCCCGCGCCAGGGCGACCATCTGCTGCGTGCCGATCCCGAGGGTGTGCAGGGGGCGGCGTGGGTCGACGCTCACACCGAAGCCGTCGAGCAGTTCGGCCGTCTCCCGGTGCATCCGGGCGAAGTCGATGAGGCCGAGGCGGTTCTTGGGTTCGCGGCCGAGGAAGATGTTGCGCGCCACGCTCATCAGCGGGACGAGGTTCACTTCCTGGTAGATCGTGGAGATACCGGCCTGCTGGGACTCGAACGGCCGGGCGAACCTGACCGACTGACCCGCCATCCGCAGGTCGCCCCCGTCCGGCTGGTACACACCGGTCAGCACCTTGATGAGGGTGGATTTGCCGGCGCCGTTCTCGCCGACGAGCGCATGCGTCTCCCCTGCGCGCAGGGAGAAGGAGACATCGTCCAGGGCGACGACGCCGGGGAACCGTTTGCTCACCGAGCGGGCTTCGAGCACCGCGGCGGTCGTGGGCACGGCCGCCTCCGGTGCCTGAGGTACTGCTTCGGGTGGTGCCATGAGTGGTCTTGGCCTTCCGCTGTTCCAAGGGTGTGGGCCCGGGAGCCGCCGTGGCCCTCCGAGAGGGCCACGGCGGCCGGGCCGTTGGGACCGGAGCGGTCAGTACGCTCCGCCGAGCGATTCCTTGGCGTTGGTCCCGTCGTACTCGCGGTCGCTGATGATGACGTTCTCGGGGATCTCCTCGCCGCCGTAGAACTTCTGGGCGGTCGCGAAGGCCAGCGGGCCGAAGCGGGGGTTGGACTCGATGACGGCGTTGTACTCGCCGTTGACCAGGGCCTGCACGGCGTTGCGGGTACCGTCGACCGAGACGATCTTGACGTCCTTGCCGGGCTTCTTGCCGGCTGCCTTCAGCGCGGTGACGGCGCCGAGACCCATCTCGTCGTTCTCCGCGTAGACGGCGGTGATCTCGGGCTTGGACTGGATGAGCTGCTCCATGACCTGCTGGCCCTTGTCACGGGCGAACTCGCCGGTCTGCTGGGCGACGATCTCGATGCCGGGCGCCTTGGCCTTGATCTGGTCGACGAAGCCCTTGGTGCGGTCGGTGGTCACGTTGTTGCCGGAGGCGCCGAGGAGGATGGCGACCTTGCCCTTGCCGCCGGTCGCCTTGATCATCGCGTCGGCGGCACGCTTGCCCTGCTCGACGAAGTCGGAGCCGAGGAAGGCCACGTAGTCCTTGCAGGCCGTGGAGTTGACCTTGCGGTCGATGGTGAGGACCGGGACCTTCTTCGCCGCTGCGGCCTTGAGCGCCGGCTCGAGGCCGTCGGAGTTCAGCGGGGCGATGATGAGGAACTGGGCACCCTGGGACAGCATGTCCTGGATGTCGCTGATCTGCTTGGAGAGCTGCGACTGTGCGTTGGTGGTGAGGAGCTTCTTGACGCCGATCTTCTTGGCCTCGTCCTTGATGGACTGGGTCTCGGCGATACGGAACGGGTTGGCCTCCTTCTCCGACTGGGAGAAGCCGACCACCGCGTTCTTCAGGTCCAGCTTGGGCGCGCCGTAACTCTGCAGCGAGCAACCGGCACCGGAACTGGCTTCGGGGGTCTTGGCCGCCTGGGCTCCCTGGCTGCTGTCACCGCCCGCGTTGTTCGAGGTCTCCGACTTCGAGCAGCCGGAAACGGCCAGCGTGGCGGTGGCGGCCAGCAGGCAGGCCGCGGCGAGGGTACGGGATCGACGCTGGGTCATCATGCGCGGGACGCTCCTTGGCGGGATGACGGCACGCCGTTCGGCGTGCGGTCGGGCATGGCTGGACGGTGGATCGGCCGCTCGGCGGCAGATGGCACTGCATTCCTCACGACCCGCTTCAGAGACGGGCTCTAGCTGCGCAAACTGTGGTCGTGAGAGCCTGTGCGGCCTCTCGGCGGCTCAGGTTTACAACGTTATATAGGCGAGGCGGCGCAGGCGGCAAGAGCGTTGTCGATGCGTTTCCAAAATGTGTCGCCCCGGGTCGCGGTCCGTGGCGCACAGCCGGCGGGGCAGTACGGCATCAGCTGTTGCGCCACCTATGGACACCGGCTTGACGGCGTGCTGTCATACCGCCGACATCAATTTTCCAACGTTGCAAGCGAGTTGTCGCGTCGGCACCCCCTAGGCGACAGCCGTCTTCGCCATGCGCCGGAGCAGTCCGGGCCGGTCGCATCCCTCTTTGTCCGGCAGAGCAGAAGCGGAGTCCCCACCGATGCCCCTGAACCGCAGACAACTCATGACCGGCGCCCTGGTCACAGCTGCCGCGACCACCGCAGGAGGCCGCTGGGCCACCACCGCGACCGCCGCCGCGAGCAAGGTGGCGGCCGCGCACGGCGGCCACTACTCCCCCAATGCCGCTCCGCTGCACCCGACAGCCTTCCTGAAGCTGCCGCCCGGGCAGGTCACCGCCCGCGGCTGGCTCGCCGGCCAGCTCCAGCTCCAGCTGGACGGACTCTGCGGCCGCTACGAGGAGTTCTCGCACTTCCTCGACTTCAACGCATCCGGCTGGGTCCGCCCCGACCGGGGAGGATGGGAAGAGGTCCCGTACTGGCTGCGCGGGTACGCCGACCTGGCGATCGTGACCGGTGACGCGCCGGCGCTGGCAGCCACCCGCCGCTGGATCGACGCGATCCTCACGACCCAGCAGTCCGACGGCTTCTTCGGCCCGACGTCCCTGCGGACCTCGCTCAACGGAGGCCCGGACTTCTGGCCCTTCCTGCCCCTGATCCAGGCCCTGCGCTCCTGGCAGGAGTACAGCGACGACAACCGGATCATCCCGTTCCTCAGCAGGTTCTTCCGCTACATGAACGCCCAGGGGCCCGGGGCGTTCAACACCAGCTGGATCGCGCTGCGCTGGGGCGACGGCCTCGACAGCGTCTTCTGGCTCTTCAACCGCACCGGCGACACCTTCCTGCTCGATCTCGCCGACAAGATCCACCGGTACGGTGCCGACTGGGGCGACAACCTGGTCAATCTGCACAACGTCAACATCGCGCAGGGTTTCCGGGAACCCGCCCAGTACGCCCTGCGCAGCGGCTCCCCGCAGGACACCCAGGACACGTACGGGACGTACGGCAAGGCCATGGACCAGTACGGGCAGTTCCCGGGCGGCGGCTTCGCCGGGGACGAGAACGCCCGCCCAGGGCACGGAGACCCCCGGCAGGGCTTCGAGACCTGCGGAATCGTCGAGTACATGGCGAGCCACCAGTTGCTCACGCGGATCACGGGCGACCCGCTGTGGGCCGACCGCTGCGAGGAGCTCGCCTTCAATTCGCTGCCCGCCTCGCTGGACCCGTCGGGCAAGGCGATTCACTACGTCACCAGCGCAAACAGCGTCGATCTGGACAACGTGCCCAAGAACGGACGGCAGTTCCAGAACGGCTTCGCGATGCAGGCGTATCTGCCGGGCGTCGACCAGTACCGCTGCTGCCCGCACAACTACGGTATGGGCTGGCCGTACTTCGTCGAGGAGCTCTGGCTCGCCACTCCGGACGGCGGGCTGGCCGCGGCGATGTACGCGGCCTGCGAGGTCACCGCGAAGGTCGCGGACGGTACGGAGGTCACCTTCACCGAGGAGACCGGCTACCCGTTCACGGACACCGTCTCGCTGTCCCTCAGCTCGCCGAAGAGCCTGCGCTTCCCCCTGGTCCTACGGGTTCCCGCCTGGTGCACCGAGCCGGACATCAAGGTCAACGGGCGCAGGATCGCCGCGCCGGCGGGCCCCGCCTTCACCCGAATCGACCGCACCTGGGCAGACGGCGACAAGGTCACCCTGCACTTCCCGCAGCGCACCACGGTACGCACCTGGGCCGACAACCACGGCTCGGTGAGCGTCGACCGCGGACCGCTCACCTACTCGCTCCGGATCGGCGAGGACTACCGGCGTATCGGTGGCACCGAGCAGTTCCCGGAGTACGAGGTCCACGCCACCAGCGCCTGGAACTACGGGCTCGTCCTGGACGAGGGGAAGCCGTCCTCCTCACTGCGCCACCACGCCGTGCGGAGGGCGCCCGGCGACAACCCGTTCACGCTCGAGGGAACCCCGCTGAGCATGACTGCCCGGGCCCGCCGGATCCCGGAGTGGACCGCGGACGGCGAGCACGTGGTGGCGCCGCTGCAGGGCAGCCCGGCACGCAGCTCGGAGCCGGTGGAGCAGGTCACCCTCGTCCCCATGGGTGCGGCACGGCTGCGGATCACCTCGTTCCCCACCGCAGACCCGCAGGGGACTCCGTGGCTCGCCGACCGCTGGTACCGGATCGGCAACCTGCACTCGGGCAAGGTCCTCGGCGTCGACGGCATGTCCACCGCCGACAGCGCCCACGTCGTCCAGTTCGGCGATACCGGCACCGACGACCACCTCTGGCAGCTCGTACCCAACGGCGACGGCTGGTACCGCATCCGCAACCGTCACTCCGGCAAGGTCCTCGGCGTCGACAACATGTCCACCGCCGACAGCGCCCACGTCGTCCAGTTCGCCGACAACGGCACCGACGACCACCTCTGGCAGCTGCTCTGACACGCGTTCCTGGCGCAGCTGATGCACCGCTCCCCCGCACCGGCCCGGTGCGGGGGAGCTTCCCCCTGTGAAGGAGATCCGACCCATGAACTCCCTACGAGTCCCCGGCCGCGGGCCCTGGTGGCGCAGGTTAGCTGCCGCCATCGGGATTCCGGCCCTCGTCGCCACGGCGCTGGTGGGTGTCGGTGCTTCCCCCTCCGGCGCCGCTGCCGCGGCGTGGACGCCGAAGCCCTCCCCCATGACCACGCCCTGGACCGACCAGGTGCCCGTCGACAACCCTCTCCCCGAGTACCCGCGCCCGCAGCTCACCCGCCCCGACTGGGCCAACCTCAACGGCATCTGGGACTTCGCGGTGACCGGCCGCGATGCCGGGCAGCCCGCGGCGTTCCCCGATCAGATCCGGGTCCCCTTCGTCGCGGAGTCCGCGCTCTCAGGCATCAAGCGCAAGATCACCGAGAACGACAAGCTCTGGTACAAGCGCAGCTTCACGGTCCCGTCCAACTGGAACGGCCGACGCGTCGAGCTCAACTTCGGCGCCTCCGACTGGCAGACCACCGTCTGGGTCAACGGCACCCAGGTCGGCGCCCACAAGGGCGGGTTCGACTCGTTCGCGTACGACATCACGCCCCAGCTCAACGGCGGCACGAACACCGTCGTGGTCTCCGTCTACGACCCGACGCAGACCGGCGGCCAGGCCGTCGGCAAGCAGCGCATCAATGACGTGAACCCGCATGAGGGCGGCGGCATCTTCTACACCGCGGCCTCCGGTATCTGGCAGACGGTCTGGCTGGAGCCTGTCGCGGCGTCGCACGTCACGCGGCTGGACATGACGCCGAACCTCGGCAACAGCACGCTGCGGGTGAAGGTGCAGGCGGCAGCCGCCGGCGGCCGGACCGCACGGGTCACCGTCTCCGGCGGAGGCACCGTCGTGGGTACGGCGACCGGGGCACCCGGCACCGACATCTCCGTGCCCGTGCCGAATCCCCGGCTGTGGAGCCCGGACGACCCGTTCCTGTACGACGTACGCGCCGAGCTGCTCGACGGGACGACCGTGGTGGACACGGTGGGCAGCTACGCGGGCATGCGCTCCATCGCCGTCGCGAAGGTCGACAACATCCTGCGCCCCGTCCTCAACGGGAAGTTCGTCTTCCAGAGCGGCACGCTCGACCAGGGCTACTGGCCCGACGGCATCTACACGGCACCCACCGACGCCGCCCTCAAGTCCGACCTCCAGGCGCACAAGGACCTCGGGTTCAACATGGTCCGCAAGCACATCAAGGTCGAACCGCAGCGCTGGTTCTACTGGGCGGACAAGCTGGGCCTCCTCGTCTGGCAGGACATGCCCGCCATGGACACCGGGAAGACCCCCGACGGCGCCGCCCGTACCCAGTGGGAGGCCGAGTACCACGCGATCATCGACCAGCACCGCAGCTCACCCTCCGTGGTCATGTGGGTCAACCAGAACGAGGGCTGGGGACAGTACGACCAGGCCAGGATCGCCGATGAGGTGAAGGCCTACGACCCGTCCCGGCTGGTCAACAACATGAGTGGGGTCAACTGCTGCGGCTCCGTCGACGGCGGCAACGGCGATGTGATCGACAACCACATCTACGTCGGCCCCGGCAACACCGCCCCCACCGCGACCCGGGCAGCCGTCCTGGGCGAGTTCGGCGGGCTGGGATACAAGGTCCCGGGCCACGAGTGGTACCCGGGCGGTGGCTTCAGCTACGAGGACCAGGCGAGCGTCGCCGCGCTGAACAACCGGTTCGTCGGGCTGCTCGACAGCATCCGCATCGGCCAGCTGCCGGCCGGGCTGTCGGCCTCCGTCTACACGGAGATCACCGACGTCGAGAACGAGGCGAACGGGCTGCTCACCTACGACCGCCAGGTGGTGAAGGTCGACACCGCACGGGTGAAGGCCGCCAACCAGGCCCTCATCCAGGCGTCGAAGAACCCCGCGCCGCCGGTCACCCTGCCCACCGGCCAGTACAAGTCGCTCCGGGTCACCACTCCGGGGCACACGACCAAGTACCTGCGCCACTCCGAGGAGCTCGCCTACACGGCAGTCGTCGACAGCGCCAGCAGCGCACTGCTGAAGAACGACGCCACCTGGAAGGTCGTCACGGGCCTGGCGAACAGCAACTGCTATTCGTTCGAGTCCCGCAACTATCCCGGTGAGTACCTGCGCCACCGGGACTTCCGGGTCCGCCGCGACCCGAGCGACGGCTCGGCGCTCTTCAAGGCCGATGCCACCTGGTGCGCGGTCGGGGGTCAGGGCGGGGTACGACTGTCGAGCGCCAATCTGCCCGGCAGCTATATGCGCCACATCGGCTCCGAGGTGTGGCTGGCCACTCCCGGTGGCGGTCACGCGTGGGACAACGCGGCCACCTTCACCGAGGACACGACCTGGGCGGTGGACGGCCCCTGGGCGCCCTGAGGTGAGCCACTGAGCCCGGCGGTCGGCCTTGTCCGGAGGCCGCCGGGCTCGGGGCATCATGCGTCGCCCATGACCAGGCCTTCGATGGTGTGCTTCTGGACGATGGGAGTCAGTTCCTCCACCACCGGGCAGTGCAGATGGGCCCGCACCTGCCCGGGCAGGGAAGCCCAGTACGCGCGGGTCACCGCCATGTCGTGCTGGGCGTCGTTGCCTGCGCCGGGGGCGTCGACGCCCAGCACCAGGACCGGGCGGGCGTCGGACGAGTGGTTGGCCGTGCCCCGGTGAACAGTCAGGGCGGAGCGGGCCGAGATGTCCCCGCGCCTCGGAAACTTGCGCTCGGCGAGGGCGGCATAGCGCGGGTAGGCGTCCCGGGGCGGGAACATCCCGTGGCCGAAGCGCGGGTCGTCGTCCCACTGGGTGCCGGGCGCGATCTCGAACGGGCCCATGTCTTCGCGCGTGTCCACGGCAGTGAGGTTGAAGGCGAGAGACGTCAGCCGGCGCCCGTGCCGGGTGGCGTCCGGCATGGGGAAGTCCCGGTGCCAAGGCTGGTTCACCGCTCCGGCCAGCGGAACGTCGAAGCCCAGCTCGACGATGCGGTAATCGGGCCCGAGGACGGCCTCGGACACCGCACGCACCCATGGATGGTCGACCAGGTCCACGAAGTTCCGCAACTGCTCGGGGTGGATCTCGACGTAGAAGCGGTGGGGGCCCCTCCCGACCGCTCCGCCCTCCCGGCTCCTCGCCTCGGCGAAGGCCCTCTCGATGTCCTCGCGCATCACGTCGGCCCACTGCGGGTCGAAGGCACCCCGGCACGCGGTGATGCCCGCGGTGTACAGGTCCTGAACAGCTGCGTCGAGGTGTGGGGCCAGGGCGGCGGTGGTCGCGGCCTCGGTCATGGCAGTGGTCCTCTCGTCGGTGGGCGGCGGGGACAACGCCGCCCCAAAAGAGCGCGTTCCTCTCGCACCAGCCTGTCGACACTCATATTGCAACGTTGCAATCAACGAGGCAATAGCGAGTGCGTACGGTGGTGATCGGGGACTGTTACCGTGCTCAGCGCAGAGGCCGCGACCAACGGCCGCCCCGCACGGAGGAACAGGAGCCCACCGACCGTGGCAGCGAGACTCAAGGACGTCGCCGCGCTCGCCGGCGTGTCCGTCCGGACCGTCTCCAATGTCGTGAGCAACGCAGCGGCCGTCGCGCCAGGAACGCGCGCCCGGGTCATGGCGGCGGTCGAGGAACTGGGCTACCGCCCCAACCTCGCCGCCCGCAACCTCCGGCAGGGGCGCACCGGACTCATCGGGGTGGTCGTGCCCGAGATCCACTCCCCCTACTTCGGCGCACTGGCCGGTCTGCTCATCGACGCGGCACAGGAGCGCGGGTGGACGGTACTCCTGGAGCGGACCGGGGGGCGGGCGGATCTGGAGCGGCGCCTTCTCGACGGCTCGGAGGGACACCAGGTCGACGGGATGATCATCAGCCCGTGGTCGACGTCCCCGTCCGAACTGGCCTCGCTCGCGGGTGGTCTGCCTCTCGTCGTCCTGGGTGAGCTGGAGCCGGACGGGTCCATCGACCATGTGGCGCTGGACAACGTGGGGGCCGCACGGGATGCCGCTCTCCATCTGGCCTTGCGGGGCCGCCGGCGCATCGCAGCGATCGGCCTGCAGTCCGGGCTGGGCCACGGTACGGCCGAACTGCGCGCCGAGGGTTTCCGGCAGGGGCTGCGGGAGGCCGGCCTGAGTCCGGTGGCCGAGGTGGAGGTGGCCGATCTGCACCGGGCGGAAGGGGCACGGGCTCTGCGTGAACTGCTGAGGGTGCCCGGTTCCGTCGACGCCGTCTTCTGCTTCAGTGACGAACTCGCCCTGGGCGCACTGCGCGTAGCCGCCGAGCAGGGTGTCCGGGTGCCGGAGGACCTGGCGCTGATGGGGTTCGACGACATTGAGGACGGCCGATTCGCCGCCCCGTCCCTCACCACGATCGCCCCGGACCGGGAGCAGATCGCCGAACGCGCGGTGCAGTGTCTGACCGAGCGCGTCCTCGGCCGGCTCGAGGCGCTGCCCGCCCGCCGGATCGTGGTCCCGCACCGCGTGGTGGCCCGGGAGAGCACCGGCGCCGCACTCTCCCCTGTGTGACGGCCGGAGCGCGGCCGACACGCACACGCAACGGCGGTTCGACCGTGCGCCGGGCAGGGACGCCTCGCCGCGATCTTCGGACTGTCGGAACTCACGGCCGTTCGCCACACGGAAGCCGCCCGCGCCCTCATGGCTGGATGCCTTGAAGGCGCCCCATCAGCGCACGAGGACATCCAGTAGACCGAAGGGCAGGTGGCCGCCCGGCCAGGGCCCGCCTCCTTGACGCATGGAGTGGGACTACTCGAGGGGTAGTTGTCAACGACACGTACCGACTAGTCTCCAGGTAAGCGATCGCTTAGCCGCTGTGGCTGCAGCACGGCCGTGGCGCCGGGAGAGAGGCAGTAGATCTGATGCCGGTCATCGATGCGTGGATGCAGCACCCCACACTCCGTCACTCCAACCACGAGATGTTCGAGTCGTTGCGCCGGTGGACGGGGCAGGGGCTACTGGAGGAGCCGTTGCCGGTCGAGGTGACGATGGCCGCGATGGCAGCGGCCGATGTCGAGATCGGCCTTTCGGCGGCCTGGTACGGCCCTCAAGGGCCGCTGATCAGCAATGACGAAGTGGCCGAGTTCGTCGCGCAGTCCGAGGGACGGCTGCGCGGAGTGGCCGGTGCGGACCTCACCCGTCCGGTCCAGGCCGTGCGGGAGCTGCGCCGAGCCGTGGAGGAACTCGGCTTCGTAGCCCTGCGCATCGTGCCCTGGCTGTGGGAGTTGCCGCCCACCGACCGGCTGTACTACCCGCTGTACGCCGCCTGCGTCGACCTCGGCATCCCTTTCTGCACCCAGGTCGGGCACACCGGCCCGCTGCGCCCGTCCGAGACCGGCCGTCCCATTCCCTACATCGACCAGGTCGCGCTCGACTTCCCAGAGCTGACCATCGTGTGCGGACACATCGGTTACCCGTGGACCACGGAGATGATCGCGGTGGCCGACAAGCACGCCAACGTCTACATCGACACCAGCGCCTACACCGCCCGCCGCTACCCGCCCGAGCTCATCGGCTACGTGCGCGGGCGTGGCCGCAGGAAGGTGCTGTTCGGCACCAATTACCCCATGATCACCCCAGGCCAGGCGCTGGAACACATCAGCGAGCTGGGCCTGGACGAGGAAGCCACCGAGCTGTTCCTGTCCGGCAACGCACGACGAGTCTTTCGCCTCTGACCTCGCCGGGTCAGCGCCGGGCGAGATTCAACGGCGCCCGGCGCGTAGCGGGTACCCCCGGTTCGCTCAGCGGGGCAGGCCGACGGCGCGGGCGATGAGTGTGTCGAAGGCGCGGTCCGGGAGGATGCGGCGCAGGGCGATGAGGGGGCGTGCGCCGAAGCCGGTGGCGTAGCGGGTTTTGGGTCGGCGGGCGGTGACGGCCTTGGCGATGGCGTCGGCGATGACGGTGGGCGGGGAGTTGCGTCTGGCGTTGGCCTCGGAGCGCAGGGAGGAGGCCACGGCGGCGGCCTGGGCGGCATAGGGGCCGTCGCCGGAGGAATTCTCCAGCTTGTCGGCGGCGATGGCGCCCCATTCGGTGGCGATGCCGCCGGGTTCGATGACGACGACGTCGATGCCGAAAGGCTTTGCCTCCAGGCGCAGGCAGTCGCTGAGGGCTTCGAGGGCGAACTTGGTGCCGTGGTACCAGCCGCCGAGCGGGGTGTAGATCTTGCCGCCCATCGAGGTGACGTTGACGACGGTGCCGGAGTGCTGGGTGCGCATGTGGGGCAGGACGAGCTGGGCCAGACGCAAGGCGCCGAAGACGTTGACCTCGAACTGGTACCGGGCCTCGTCCAGGGGGACGTCCTCGAGGGCGCCGTAGGAGCCGTAGCCGGCGTTGTTGACCAGGACGTCGATGCGGCCGGTCTCGGCGGTGATGCGGTCGACGCCGGCGCGCATGGAGTCATCGTCGGTGACGTCCATCGCCAGCGGGCGGATACCGCGGTCGGCGAGCTCTTGGAGGCGATCAGCGCGGCGGGCGGCCCCGTACACGGTGTAGCCGAGATAGCCGCCGCCGCGGGCGTGGCCGTGGGCACCCTGTACCGGCACTTCCCCACCAAAACCGACCTGGTCGCGGCCGCCGTCGCCGAGTACGTCGCCCGTGTCGCCGACGACGCCGAGGCTGCACTCGCACGCGTCACCGCCGGCGCCCGCGCCCTGGACGAGCTGACCACTCTCCTCGGCCGCGTCATCGAGGCGTCCGTGACCGACCGCGCCGTCAAAGCCGCCGCCCAGGCCCTCGGCACCGAGCCCGGCGACCGTGCCGACGAGGACCGCGCGGGCAAAGCCGTAGCCACCCTCATTCATGCCGGCCAGGCTGACGGTGACGTTCACCCCGACGTCACCGTCAACGACATCTACCTGCTGTTCTCCACCGCCCCCACCGAGCAACCCCCCGTCGCCCGCGCACGCTGGCTCACCCTCGTCGTTCCAGGACTGACCACCCAGGCCCGCCCTTCAGGCTGAGGACGGGGAGGCGCGGGCGCCCGTGAAGCGTTCGGCAGCAGGACGTCAGCAAGCCACCCAGTGCCGCCACGTGAAGCCGGGCCGCTGGCCGCCTGGCTGATCCGCCACCCCGGCGTGGAGATCATCTGCCGGGACCGGGCGGGCGCCTGTGCCGAGGGCCCCGGCACGGTGCCCCCGACGCTTTGCAGGTCGCTGACCGGTTCCATCTGTGGCAGGGCCTCGGCCGGGCCGTGGAGACCTGCGTCGCAGCCCACCGCGACTGCCTGCGCAACCCGTCGCCCAGCGGCATGCTTCCGGAGGGCACCCAACTGGCTGCCGGTCGGCCGCAGGACGACTCGGAGCCCGTCGGCCGGCGGGCCGAGCGGAAGAAGGCAGCACATGCACTGGTCCCCGAGTTGCTCGCCCAAGGCCACTCACGCCGGGCGATCGCCCGGCACCTGGGCTGGGGCCTCAACACCGAGCTCCGATACGCGACCGCGACCGCCGCACGCCGGCAGGACACCTTCCGCGAGAACCCTCCCCGGCCCAGCAGGCTGGACCCCTACAAGCCCTACCTGGAGCGGCGATTCACCGCGGGATGCACCAACGTCACCCGACTGCACAGCGAGCTGGCTGCCGAGCACGCTCCCGACACCCACGCCATGGCCCGCGCCCACATCGCCACCTTGCGCGGGGCTCCGTCCCAGGCGCCGCCCCGGTCGCCGACGGTGCGGCAGGTGACCGGCTGGCTCACCCGTCACCCCAACGCCCTGACCGAGAAGGACCGCGCCGGCCTGAAAGACGTTCTGACCCGCTGCCCCGAACCGGCCACGGCCTCCGGACACGTCCGCGATTTCGGCGAGATACTCAGCGACCGCCTCGGCAGCACGCTCTCTGCCTGGACCGACGCAGTCGATGCCAGCCAGCTACCCGGTCTCACCGGCTTCGCACTCCACCTGTTCCGGGACCTCAACGCTGTAACGGCCGGGCTCACCCTGGACTGGAGCTCCGGCAGCATCGAAGGCGCCGTGAACCGCATCAAGAAGATCAAGAGGCAGCTCTACGGTCGAGCCGGATTCGAACTACTCCGAAAAACGATCTTGCTCCAGTAGCTCCTCGCGACAGTGTTGGTCTGTCGCTGGTTGGCACGTGAGAGGTCAGAGTTCGGTCGTCCAGACCCCGACAGGGTGCTCCCTCGGCGGCAGCCACAACCGAGGCTGCGACTCCCGATGCCTCTCCTCAGCCTGATCTTCCCAGTGGAAACGGTCATTCACATCGGGCCACGCAACTTGCAGCACAGGCAACGGAGGCTGCCGGTAGAACCCCATGGCCCGCCCGAAGAAGGTCCGGTACCAGCGGAGATCGACCTGCCTGAGCGCAACTTGGTGACCGTCGACAACCTCAGGATGCCTCTGGCCTGCAGCCAATACAGCACCCGCGGCGGACTTCGCTCCGAGCCTGTTGAGCATGCGGTGCATAGCGTGGATATCGAGTCCGAACATGGCGAGTTCAGGTCCGCCATGCGTGTGCGCGAGGCCGATCGTGTAGGCGAATCCAGGACCGATCTCGTCCTCGGGAACCATCTGGACGTGCCATCCGTGCTGCTGCACATTCTCGATGATCGTCAGATCCGCGCGGTCCGCCTCGTCTCGGTCACCGTAGTCATGGCAGAGGACGCAGCGGCACTGGAACGGATCATCAGTCATGTGCGGAGGCTACGAGGTGAGCGGCTGAATCGGGCAGCCGGGGTTCGTGACCACCCGTTCAATCGAACGGCAGCGTCGGTCCGGGAGCGGCGGCTGGGAGCGGACGAGGAGTCCCGGCTGCGATCGAGGGGCGGGACCCGGCGACCACCAGAAGTGGCAGCGTGAGGTCGCCGCGCGGATGATTCGTTTCGCGGGGTTCATGGCCGCCGGCACCCCGGCCGCCGGCCAGCGGTCCGGGCTGGGGTTCAGGCCCGTTACCGGGGTGTCTGCCGTTTGTGGATCACGGGCACCGATGCGTGTTGTTGCCGGCGCGTGCCTCTGTCCGTGGCTGCGGGTGAAGGGTGCACGGGTGTGGTGTCGCGGTCGGCCGGCAGGTGTTGCCCGGCCTTGATTGCGGGCGGAGAGGCCGGGTAGCAGAAGGCCTCAGACTGCGACGGAGAGCAGGTCCACCACGAAGACGAGTGTCGAGCCCGCCGGGATCAACGACGAGGGTGACTGGTTTCCGTAGCCGAGGCGCGGGGGAACGATGATCTCGCGCCGGCCGCCGACCTTCATCCCTCTGACCCCGCGGTCCCAGCCCTTGATGACCTTGCCACCGCCCACGGCGAACTTGAACGTCTGGCCCCGGTCCCAGGAGGTGTCGAATTCCTTTCCGGACTCGAAGGTGACCCCGACGTAGTGAAGCTGGACAACCCTGCCCGGCTTCGCCTCAAGCCCGTCCCCGACGACGAGGTCGCGGATTGTCAGCTCGGTGGGAGCGTCACCCTCCGGAAGGTCGATCTCGGGCTTCGTCAGTTCACTCATTGCAGCCTCATTCGCTCGCCGCCGGAAGCCCTCCTACAGACCAGCCAGGCGCATGGTCACTCTATGCAGTAGATCATCATGCTGCCGTGAACGCTGATCTCCTGGAGCGCATCAAGCCCAACGGAGCACGATGCTCAGCGTGACGGGGCGTGCTACGTCATCGGTACGCTGCGCCCGTACTCGATGATGGCGAGGCCCTGCTCCCCGCGTCCGCGGGTATGGCTCCTGGGCGTCGCCCGGTGGCGCGTGGCCCGCTGCGCGGAAGGTCCTTCAGCCTGCGCTGATAACGGTCGTGGACTCGGTCCGAGAAGCGCCCGCAGCCCGGACACACCGCCCGGGCCGCGCGGCCTCTCGCCACCACCTCGACCGTGCCGAACGCAGCCGTAACCGCCTCGACGTCCACATCGTCGATCCCCTCGAACACCAGCGAGTCCCAGAACGGTGCACGGGTCTGCATGACCAGCACCATCACCGCTCACAACCGGCCGCAGCAACGGCCGGCAGAGACCAGAGGGAGCGTCACTTCCGACTGTCAAACGACAAGGCGTACGCCGCCTCACACGAGCCAGTCCCTGGCAATCGAACGTCGGGGTAACGCTCCGCAACGGCTCCCCAAGATCTGTGCCAGAACCCAATTCTCGCAACTCGTGGACCTAAAGGTTGTCCCGTAACGGTGGGGGCGCATGTGAGATGATCTCTCATGCCGTCAGTGTGCTCGCGACCACTGACAACGCGCCCGCGGCGGCCCAGTAACGCCCATCTGGACCTGCCCCCGGCGGGCGGCGGGTGCTGGCGGTGCTGAGATTCCCGGAAGGAAACGGCTGACCCCGGGCGCTCGCCGAAGGCCCGGCCCGCCCCGGGGCGGCGAAAAGGTTGGTAGGCGGGGCCGACGGAACCGGGTAACGTCATTATCATGTTCTTCCAGACGCCGATTTACGAGTGAGAGCGTGATGGGCCCCCGCTGACGTCCTTCGACGTCGCCGCCCGTCCCCCACCGATGAATCCGTAGATCACTTCACATCATTACCGGGAGAACCCGTGACCGTGAGCAAGAACATCAACAACCCCGTGGGCATGGGCGGCGGCCAGCGCAAGAAGCTGTCCCGCGCCGAACGGCAGAACAACGGTCCGCACCGCAACCTCGACCGCCAGGGTGCAGCCGACAAGAAGGCGGAGCTGGTGCGCAAGATGCGCGAGAAGGCAGGCGCAGCTGAGGGCGCCGGGCAGGCGGGCGACGACACCGCACAGAGCTGACGCACCGCCGCCGCAGGGCGGCACCGCACGGCAGCAGGGCCCGGACCGCGGCACGCGGT
>NZ_JBHWVO010000033.1:0-68086 GCF_042736635.1 Streptomyces sp. NPDC060035 | reverse complement strand
ACGCTACGAGCGCAAAGCCGAGCACTTCCTCGCCTTCACAAGCATCGCCTGCACCCTCATCTGCTACCGCAGACTCACCAAATGAGATGACTTCTTAGCAGGTCCTGGAAGAAGGTCCAGGGCCTGGTAGAGGGTCAGGCCGGCGTGTGGACTTTGGGTCGAGCCGCCTGAGGGTGAGGAATGCCTGTGCGGCGGTGACGAGGGTGACGTGGTGGTGCCAGCCACGCCAGGTGCGGCCCTCGAAGTGGTCCAGGCCGAGGCCGTGTTTGAGTTCGCGGTAGTCGTGTTCGATGCGCCAGCGCATCTTCGCCCACCGCACCAGGTCGGCGATGGGAGCATCCGGCGGCAGGTTCGATATCCAGAAGCCGGTCGGGGCGTTCTGGTCGGCAGGCCACTCGACCAGCACGGTGGAAGCGGGCAGGACACCGTCCCACTGGTTGCGTCCGCCGCCTGCCGCTTGGGCGGCGGCCAGGGACTGCTTGCCCGCCGGCCGACGGGCCAGGACCGCGAACCGTGAGGTCATCGTGCCTTTGCTGCCCTGCCGCCAGGCCACCTCGGTGAAGCGGCCAGCGGCAGCGGCCTCGGCCGCGTGGAGGGAGAGCGCCCGCGGCGCCTTCCGATAACGGGGAAGCGTCGGCGGTCCGAGCCCTCCGTAACCCGGCTGGTGGGGCTCGACGTTCAGCTCGTGAGCTACTTCCTTCCCGGTCAGTGCCAGCACGTAGGACAGGCCCCGTTCCTCCAAGCCGTGGCGGAAGGGCTTGCTGACGCCGTAACCCGCGTCGGCGACCACGACCGGGGTCCTGAGCCCCCACCCGGACACGTTGTCCCGCAGACTGAGCGCCAAGCGCCATTTCTCCTGATGGACGGTGCCGTCCGGGATACCGGCCCGACGGCAACGACCCGGCTCGTCCGTCCACTCCCGGGGCAGATAAAACTGCCAGTTCAGCGGACACGACGCGGTGTCGGTCGCGGCATGTGAACCCCTGGGGGACCTGATGGTGACGGCTCGACAGACACGGCCCCGCACACGCGCAATGGTGCTGTGCGGCGCTGTGGGGCTCGCTCTCGCACTGACCGGCTGTTGTGGTTTGGTGCCAGCGACAACGCGAAGCCCCGGACTGCCCCGTCTGCGGCCTCCTCGGCCCCCTCCGCGTCGGCCGCCTCCGGCGGATCCGGACGCGGCGGACACGACGGCGGTGCTCGCGTCGTACACCTCGATGTCGGCGGAGCAGATGAAGGCGTACCGGCAGGGGTCGGCGCAGGGCACGAAGGTGGAGAAGTACGCCTCGCGCGACGCGCTCACGCAGATCCGCACGGATCTGGACCGGCTGAAGGAGTCCAAGACGGTGGTGCGCGGAGCGGTCGGGCACGACGCGGAGGTGACCGAGCTCGACATGGACGCCCGGACACCCACGGCGACGCTGTCGGACTGCGTGGACCTCTCGAAGTACCAGACGTGACACCGTGGCCAAGAAGGTGATCCCTCTCCCGCCGGAGCAGGCGCTGCGCTACGTGATGACGGTGACCGCGGAGCGGTGGGACAGCGGCTGGATGGTCACCCGCATCACTCCCGAGGACGGTCCGACATGCTGAGGCTCGCCCCCGCTGTCGCTGTGCTCCTGGCGGCTGACGCCGCCCCGGTCGCGTACATGGGGCTGACGGGCCCAGCGGCGGCATCTGCAAGGGCGCCACCAGTTTCGTCAAGGTCTGCGCACAGGACGGGGCCAGAGGCAGCGGATCGGCGGGCACCGGCAGTACGGCCAAGCCCGCCGGCTCCTCCAGCGGCGAGAAGACGAAGTCGACGGACGAATGCTCCTACCGGAAGGCCGATCCGCCTCCGCCCCCTGGACACCTGGCCTGGAAGGGCCACGACCCGAAGGGCGGAGCCGTCTACCTGGTGCAGTGCGAAAGCGGACGCGGCGGCGTCACCTTCGTCCCGAACGGGCAGGACGGCCCGGCCGCCCCGACCATCGACCCGGAAGCCGTCGCGCGGCAGACGGCGGCCTCGATGCGCCTGGACGGCCCGAAGGTCGCCCCCCCCGGCACCTACGTGGTCGGGATGCCGATGTGGATGTGGGCCACCAGGACGCCGACGACGTTCGGCCCGGCGACCGCGTCGGCCACGGCCGGGGGTGTCACGGTCACCGCCACGGCGAGGGTCACCAGGGTGCGGTGGGCGATGGGCGACGACACCACCGTCACCTACCTAGGCCCCGGCACCCCGTACAGCAGATCCCGGGAAGTGACCTCGTCCCCGGACTGCGGGTACCTGTACGAGCGGCCCTCGTACGAGCAGCTAGGCGACCGGTGCCAGGGCACCGCGACCGCCTACTGGACCGTGACGTGGACGGCTCCAGCCCTCAACGACGGCGGGACGTTCACCGAGGCCCGCGCGTCGGCGACACCGCCGACGTCCGCGAGGTCCAGGTCGTCAACGACTGACCGACTGGCAGGCCGCTGACCTGCATGGTGAGTTTTCGCGGTGAGTTGACCTGCCATGGTGAGTCGGCGCGTGGGCCGTTGGTGAGTTTCCGGTTCGAAACTCACCAACGCAGGTCAGGGGCGGGTTCGGCCACTCACCACGAGGAATCCGCGGCGCCACCACCATTGGAAACTGTCCTTGTCGAACTAGGGATATAGGCCCGGTGGCCTGGGGCCGGCCCTCTGCTTTGGCCCAGCTCTTCAGACCCGGCATCGTCCTCACCTCGTTTCCGCAGACGCCAGACCCGGGCGACACGGCAGTCGAGGCGCCGCTCACCCCGCGGCTGCTGACAGCCCCGACACGCTGAAGGAACCCGGCGCACTTCATTGCGCGAGCGCCCCCGACCGGAACGCCGTGGCACGGCCATAGAGGCGAATGGCGGCAGGGACCAATTGGTTGCCCTGTCTACGACCCGCAAAGCGCCTAGCGTTGATAGGGGCCGATGAGGGGACGTGTAACGCACGCAGGAGGACATTATGTTCAACCGCCGCAGCGAAGGAGGCACCGCCCTGACCTCGCCGCTTCCCGGACCTCGGCGCGTCGCGTGGTTGCTGTGGAGCGCCGCCGGGACCATAGCGATTATCGCGCTGTTGGCATGGGTGGGCGAGGACAACCGCTCGTGGAGCGACGGGACCTGGGACGACTGGATGTGGGGGCGGGTCCAGGACCTGACCGGATGGGTGGCCCAGGTGTGCGGCGGAGTCGGCCGGGTTTTCGGGGGCAACGGCGGACTTCCCCTGGGCCAGAGGATCGGATTCTTCGCCGTTGTTCTGCTCGTGCTCTACCTGTGCTGGAGAGCGACGCTGGCATGGCTGGCGTACAAGCCCGGCCCGGTCGATGTACAGGAACTGGTCGACGCAACTCCCGTCGGCCGGCTGGAGGTTCCGGTCGGGGATCTGACCGCGGAACTGCGTCGACTGCTGTCCGACAGCAGCATGTACGCCCCGACGACACTGCCGGCCGAGGCACCCCCGACGAGCTTCCTTGACCTGGTCGGCGACATCGACCTTGGACCCGCGAAGCTGGGAACTGCGCTACCACGCATGCTCAGCCGGCTGCGGCCGAAACTCGCCTACCGGGTCGGTGGCGTGCTCCGGATGCGGAGCCAGGAGCCGGACAACGTCGGCGTGACCGTGACCGTCACCGCCTATGTCTTCGGCGGGTCGCGTTCAACGACCATATGGGCAACGGACTGGGACGAGGCCATCCGCAGATCAGGATACTGGGTGATTAGCTCGCTGCTTCCCGTCACACGGGCAGGCCGGCGGCCACCATGGCGGAAGTGGTGGGGTCGGGAGCTGTGCCCCGACCTCTTCGAGGCGTTTCAGCACGCCAACGAACTCAGCCGGGCCGGCCACTATCACGAGGCCCTGCCACAGTATTATGAGGCGATCGCACTGGATCCGCACAATCCCTACCTGCGAGGCGAGTTGGCTGAGGTGCAGGAGAGGACAGGCCTGCACATCGACGCTCTCGACACTTGCCAGCGGGCACTCACCCTCGATGGCCAGACCTTCGACCAGTACAACAAACGCTTGTGGCAGAGCCGGTGGGACCCGCACTTGCGGCGCCTGCGCTATCTATTGCATCCCCGGCTCTATGCCGAGGGTCTCGGTCTGCGGTACCGCAACGCGGTCATTCTGGGCTGCGCCGAGCAGACGGCGAAACAGTGGTTCGCGCGCAGCGGGGCGAAGAACAAGGCCACGACCGACCGGCTGGCTTCCCTGCTCGCCGAACGCTACTGGCCGGCAGCACGAGACCTCCCGTTCGCGGGAGAAGACGAACAGGTCTGGCTCGAGAAGGCGCTGAACTCCTCCGGCAGCGACGCCTCGGAGCGGCTCGTCCGCGTGGTGTTCCAGCGGGCCGCTCTGCAAGAGTTCAAGCGCCTTGCGGCCGACGACTCCTGGGCCCGCCTCGCGGGTCTGTACTGGCCCGCGAGGCTGTGGAGCCTGATCGGCCTGGCATCGCCCTTTGCGGGAGTCCAGAGCATCAAAGGCCCCCGGCAGCCCGTGACCCGGGGTGCCTTCCGGGTCAACCGGGAGGTGTGGGCGCCGCTGCGCCTGGCATGGGCGGACAGGACCAGAGGGCTCCACGGGCCAGACGAGCTCGTGAAACGGATCGGCCGGGCCCAGAGTAGGCTCGTCGTTCTGCGCCGGGTCTGGCCGGGGTGGCGACACCGTGACTGGCTGACGCACTACAACAGCGCATGCGCGTATGCCATCGCGGCGACGGCGGTCACTGACAGGAAGCAGCCTGGCGCGACCAGTCTCGCGGACGACGATCCCGACGTGGAGCGGTATGTGCAGCAGGCCGTGGAGGAGTTCGAGCAGGCTGTCCTGATGCCAAGGCGCGGTGTCACCACGGTGGAGCGGACGTGGCTGGTCCACGAGGACCCGGATCTGAACCTTCTCCGCGGCCACCCTCTCTTCCAGGACCTGCTGCGGACTGCATACCCCGGGGTGGAGACGCCGGATCAGTCCTCGCCGCGCAATTGGGCCGCGGACCAGAGGACGGACTACGACTTCGCGCTGCTCGCCGCGACGGCAGAGTTGATGCACGAGGTCTGGCACCTGCGGGGCGCGAATTCCCGTGTGGAGCTCCGGGTGGCTGCCGAGTGGCTCCGGGCCGAGGACGACATCTGGAACTGGATCCGCATCGTCGCCACCGACGAAGACCACACCCGGTGGGACCAGCGTGTGGAACTCATCAGGTCCGTCCAGGCCAACGCGCTTGAAACCCTTCCTGTCACACCCAGCTTCCCACCCGCGATGCCTTCCAACGAGACGACTCCGGCCGCCGACGGCAGCCACGACGAATGCCTCGCGGGCCTGAAACGCGAGCTGGCCGCGGGCAGAGGCAGGCGAAAACGCAGGCGGAACAGCCCCAGCCTGAAGAGCCGGCAAGGACAGGATGTCCTCCTCACGGCAACGGCCGACGGCGTGGCACCTCTGAGTCGGGAGGCCGTGCACAGGCTGTCGTCGGGATACGCAGCGGTTTGGCAGACACTCGGCGAGTGGCTGGGCCAGGGACACGGCGACGAACGCTCGTTCCACAAAGCGCTGGGAAGGGTCCCGCAGCCGACGCGACGGCGTCGTGCAGTGGTGAGACGACAGCGGAAGATCGTCGTCTGACGCGCTGTAGGTCACATCAGGCCCAGGAAGGGGTGAGCCCTCTGCCTGACGAAGCAGGCAGAGGGCTCGCTCGCTGTGGAGCGTGGGAGCGTTGCCCTGGATCGTAGGCGATGGCCTGTGTGGGGAAGAAGGGCTGGATGAGCGTGGTGTGGGCGGCAACGTCGCCGGAATCGGGACTATTCAATCCGGTTGAGAGACGTTCAGAAGTGAAGGATCTGGCAGACCGCTACAACGACCTGCGTTCCCGTGGTTGGGGGTACGTCGAGGTTCGGTCGCCGAACAGTTCTCATCGACGCTTGAGCCTCTGCTGGACCATCCTGACGATTCCGGTGATCTATCCGCCGCCGACTGCGCCAGGGTCCTACCCCGGCTGGCCGAGATCATCACGGAGTGGGAGACCGTGGAAGGCGACCCCACTGTCTCGCGGCACATCGAGGACGCCCGACAGCTCGTGATCGTGTTGAACATCTGCGTCGACTCGAACGTCGAACTGCTCTTTCTCCACCTCGGTGCGATCGAGATCGGCGGCTGTCATGTGCTTGGCATCGGCTGGGACCAGGGAGATCACTCGATGAGACATCGTGGTGAACGACTCGCCGGCCAGGTCTACCCCGTCACGCTCGAAGCGGACGAGGCCAGTCAGGCAGTGATGCGATGGACTATCCCGCCCTACGATTTCGATGATGAAGACGAGTGATGAGCTCCGTCGGACAAGATGTCGAGCTTGCTGCATTCCGACACTTGCTCTGAGAGGGTGTTTAGCCCGATCGCGCGGGCTTTTTTGACGTTTTATGCTTCGGATTGCCTGGGGCTGCTGAAGCCAGTGTGGTGTGTGGTGAGGAAGTAGCGATTTTCGTGGCGTGTTGGCCGGGAGGATCCTGTTTCATCCCAAGGTGCCGGGTTGTGCGCCGCGCGCTTCGGGCGCCGGGGTGTACGCCTGAGCACGGCCGACTGTGCGTGGGTAGCCCGTGATCGTGCCTGAACGTCGCCGTTACCCGAGTGATCTGTCCGATGCCCGGTGGGAGTTGGTCGAGCCGGTCCTGACCGCGTGGCGGTCCGAGCGCCGCGGCCGCGGCCTGGACATCGGCCGGCCGCCGAACCACGACCTTCGGAGCCTGCTGGACGCGGTCCTCTACGTGAACAGGACCGGGATCCCCTGGCGGTACCTCCCTCACGACTATCCGCACTGGAACACCGTCTACGCCTACTTCGCCCGCTGGCAGGAGGAAGGAGTATTCGACCAGCTCAACACTCTCCTCCGCCGCCAAGTCCGTAGGCAGGAAGGCCGGGAGGAGGAACCGACCGCGTGTGTCATCGACTCCCAGAGCATCAAGACATCCACCAATGTCGCCGCCTCCGAGCAGGGTATCGACGCCGGTAAGAAGATCGTGGGCCGCAAGCGGAGCATCGTTATCGACACCGTCGGCCTGCTCCTGGCCGTGCTGGTCACCGCTGCGAGTGTGCAGGACTCGATCGCCGGCCGGACCCTGATCGAACGCGTCGCCGCCGACCATCCCACCGTCCGCAAGTCCTGGGTCGACGGTGGCTACCGCCAGCACCTCGTCGAGCATGCCGCCACCCTCGGTATCGACATGCACATCGTCCGCCGCGACCCCGCCACCAGGGGGTTTGCTGTCCTGCCCCGTCGCTGGACCGTCGAGAGAACGTTGAGCTGGCTCATGAACCACCGCCGGCTGGCCCGCGACTACGAAGCCCACTCGCACCGCTCCGAAGCCACGATCCACCTCGCGATGATCAACCTCATGACCCGCAGACTCACCGCCGAATTCACTCCAACATGGCGCGGCGCATGAACCGCACCAGACCCGGCAATCCGGGATGAAACAACGGGATGAAACGCCCTCTGAGGGATTCACCGTCGTCGTGAGACTGATCATGTCGGTCACACGGTGAGACTGCCAGCAGACCAGCAGACCAGCAGACCAGCAGACCAGCGTGCTGCCCTATGACACGGGCCGGGAGACCCTACAGGATCTTGTGGAATCTCAAGTTCGGCTGCACAATCTCACCGCCCGCTTCATATCGACTGCACTCTCGACTGGCCGACGAACCCCGCCGCAGCACCTCCCGGGCCACGCCTCCCTACCCGTCTCACTCTGCGCCGCGCGCGGAGCATGGGTGAGCTAACCTGCCCGCATGCGCGGACAGTTCACCGGCTGGCCGGAGCAGGCCATGGACGTGTTGTGGCAGCTCCAGGGCGAACCGACCCACGCGACCCGCGAGCTCTATCGCGCGGACCGCGAATGCCTGGTCCGGCAGCCGATGATCGCCCTGCTCAACGAGGTCGCGGACACCGACCCCCGATACGAGGACTTCTCCGTCTGGCACTACCGCACAGACTCCTGGTGGTGGCAGCACCAGAGCGCGGTGATCCGGCTCGGCCGCAAGATCGAGATCGGTCTCCGGTTCGACCTGGGCGGCCTGCGGATCCAGGGTGCCTGGTGGTACCCCGATCCCGGCCAGGTGGACATGTTCCGCAATGCCGTGGCCTCCGAGGGGAGCGGCCGCGAACTGTCCGCCATCGTCGAGGACGTGCGGAAGATGGGCTACGACATCTCCGGGGACGTGATGAAACGCCCCCCACGCGGCTACCCGACGAACCACTCCCGTACGAACCTGCTGCGCCACCGTTCGCTGATCGCCGCCCGTCCCCTCGGCTGCGAGGAGTGGCTGCACACCCCCGAGGCAGTCGACCGGGTCCTCTCGGCCGCCGCCGATCTGGACGCCCTGCTGATGTGGCTGGTCCGCCACGTGAAGCGCGCCGCCTGACGTCACGACGGCGCCGCGCGGCACGGGAGGAACCACACCCGTGCTTGAGGCGGCCGCCCGTAACCGGCCACCGAGCGCGTCGCTACCCAGGCATAGGTGCCCGACTGCCCCCGTGGTCGGCAGGACCTTCCCGAGCGCCCCGCACCGAACAGGTGCGTGGACCGCTTCGACGAGCGGCTTTCCGCATACGCTTCCCGGCCTGGCTGGACGGCGGTGCTGGGGTACGAAGAGGGCGACGTCGTCGGGTTCTGCTTCGGCACGACCCTGGCGCCGGACACCAAGTGCTGGAACAGCATGCTCACGCCCCTGTCTGCCTCCACAATGTCGGAGAACGGCAAGCGCACCGTCGCACTGAATGAGATCGTCGTACGCAAGGCGTGGAGGGGGCGGAGCGTCGCGTGGCAACTGCATGAAGCGTGGCTGACTCACCGAACTGAGGAGCGCGTGACGCTGCTCGTCAATCCCCTCAACGGGGACGGAGCTGTCCAAGCCGTCTACGAGGCGTGGGGCTATCGCAAGCTGGGCGACCGGCAACCGTTCGCCGACTCCCCCGTATTCTCGGTCATGCTCCGCTCGGTTACTCAGGGTGACGTATAGGCGCCAAGTGCCTCGCCCGTACGCCTCGACCTGAAGGGTCAGCCGCCGGGCGAGACCTGAACCCCGTGCGATGGGCGCTGGGCCTAACTCGGCGGCTTGTCGACAGCATCAACCTTGGCGCCGAGAACTGGGACCTTCTCGAACGGGTCGAACTCGGCGTCCTCGACTGGGCGCACGTAGACCACCTCGGGCGTGGGAGAGCCCTCCCGACACCGTCCCGCCGTGCGTAGATCGCGCGCGGAGACCTTCGCCGCGCCGAGATCGGTTGCGCCCCCCGCGCGCAGGCCGTGTGAGGTGATCGGCCTGCCGTCGGTCTGGTCGCGTGCGTCCTTGGTCGGAGCACATGATCCGACCGGGGCCACCTCTGTGTCCGGCGAATGCCGTGGTGAGCCACCAAGTTCGAGTCGCGTTTCGCCCCGGTGGGTAGACGACAAGCTGAGCACCCGCGCACGCGCCGAGGAGCCCGTGGAGGCCGGCTGACTCACTGCTCAATAGGCCGCTGCCTGCCGCGAGAGAACAGCCTGGCCTCTCTCACTGTCCGGATGCTTGTGTCGACGGTCTCGCCCTGACCGCCCAGGTATGGCTACCCAGGGACGCAGGGCCGATGTGAGTATCCGCACGGATTCGTATTGGCGAGGGCCTGCCTATGGTGACGTCCATGACTGCACCCGAGGCCGCCTCCGCGCCCAGCCGCAGACGGCGCCGGATCATCGTCCTTTTGGTCACACCAGTGGTGGTGCTGTTCGGCGGCGCCTGGTACGTGATGTAGGGCTGGCCGGAGCGGTACGACAGAAAGCCGCCGCCGGAAACGTTGCGGCGTATCGCGGCCCACAACCAGGACGCCTACCGTGTACTGGATCTCGGGCCCGTGCTGAAGCCGCGGTCCGGGTCGGTGAGCCCCACTAAACACCATTCCAGCAACTCCGCCTCGACGGGCGAGTGTTACCCCGATGGCCTGAAAGCGATGGAGGATGAGCCTCTTGACGGCGTCTACAACGTCCATCACAGCTGGACCGCCGTCAGGAAAGACGGCTCCGGGGTGCGGGTCGCCTTCGGCCGTCTGACGCACCATCTGGCGGCAAATGGTTGGGAAGTCGACTGGAGCGAATCCATCAACAAGCAGAACTTCAGCGTAATCGTCGGCAAAGACGGCTAACAGCTGTCGATCAGGTGGGATGCAGACTACCGGCCACTACGAGGCCCCAGACCGGCAACTGACACCGCCTGACCTCGTGCCCAGTCGGCGGCGCTGATCGGAGCACATGATCGGACCGGGGCCACCTGTGTGTCCGGCGAATGCCGTGGTGAGCCACCAAGTTCGAGTCGCGTTTCGACCCGGTGGATAAACGACAAGCTGAACCGTTCCGACTTCTCTGCCGCTCCGTTGTGAGCCATCAGAGAGGATGGGTCTCGTGCCCAAGAAGATTGACACAGCCCTTCGCAGCCAGGCCGTGAGGCTGGTGACCGAGCATCGAGCGGAGTACTCCTCCGAGCGTGCACTGCACATCCAGGTCGCCGAATCCCTCGGCGTCTCCCGGGAGTCCGTGCGGCGCTGGGTGATGCAGTACGAGATCGATGCCGGCCAGGCGGCGGGCGTGAGCACGGACGAGCGGGAGGAGGCTGCGGGCGGAGAACAAGCGCCTGCGCGAGGTCAACGAGGTACTGAAGTCCGCGACGATTTTCTTCGCGGGGGAGCTCGACCCCCGAAACCGCTGATCGTGGCGTTCGCCGATCAGATGCGGGCCACCGGGTATGCCGTCGAGTCGATCCTCACCGCCCTGAGACAGGCAGGGCTGAAGATCGCGGCACGAACCTTGCGGGCCTGGTGTGCCCCAGCAGGCCCGTCCAATGTGGCCGCGGCCCGAACCGTGACCGACGCACTGGTCGAGGACGCGGTCCGCCGACTTGCCTTCACCGCCAACGCAGCCGGTGAGCGTGTGCTGGCTCCCGAGGGTCTCTATGGCCGGCGCAAAATGCTGGCCCTCATCCGCCGCACACTCCTGCCCGAGGCCGGGTTCGGCGCTGTCGACCGCGCCATGCGCTCACTCGGCCTCAGCGGCGTGGTCCGCGGGCGAAGACCGAGAACCACGATTCCCAACCCGGGCAACGCACGGGCCCCGGACCTGCTGGACCGCGACTTCACGGCCCCGGCACCGAACCGGAAATGGATCACCGACTTCACCTACGTCGCGTTCATCGTCGACTGCTTCTCCCAGAAGATCGTGAGCTGGCACGCCTCGGTCAAGCGGGATGTGGAGCTGGTCGACGTGCCACTTCGGATGGCGCTGTGGCGTCGCACCCACGAGGGCAACCCCGTCGGACGCGACCAGCTCATCCATCACTCGGATGCCGGGTCGCAATATACGAGTGTGCGCTTCACCGAGCACCTGAGCATCGAGGGCATCCGCCCCTCGATCGGCAGCGTCGGGGACGCGTATGACAACGCGCTCATGGAGACGATCAACGGCCTCTACAAGGCTGAGTGCATACGCACCAAGGTCTTTCACGACGGGCCCTGGAGAACAGTCTCGGACGTCGAGTACGCCACCGCCTCGTGGGTCGAGTGGTACAACAACCGCCGGTTGCACGGAAGTCTGGGCATGATCAGCCCCACCGAGTTCGAGGCAGCCCACTACGCTGACTCAGAACCCTTGGCCGACTGATCACCGGCCAACAAACCACCGGCAGGAAAGTCGGAACGGTTCAATAGCGACACTATGTGCGACACCCAAAAGCAGGCTCCGCTTGCATTTGGCCAGGTGACCCCGCGTTTTCGCGATGGTGAGTGATCAGACTTCCCCTTGTCCTACTGGTCTGCCCCGCTGTGTGGTGATGGGTTGGGTGGCTGGTGGTGGGTGCGGTTTCGGGGAAGGCGGGGCGGCGCTGCGCTGGCTGGGAGGGCTGCGGCGGTCCGGGTGGTCCGCCGCGAGCGAGGGCGGCGGGTGGGCGTCCATGGAGGCTTTCCGGGCCGCGCATGGTGGCAACGGCGACCTCCCCGGCGGAGAGCAGCCGGACGAACTTCTGGGCGTCGTGCTTGCCCAGGAACGGATAGGTAGTGGCGGCGAACTGCTGCAGACTCTCGGCGGTGGCCTCGTCCGCACCGCGTTTCGAGAGCCCGGAGTTCAGGAAGAACGCGCCGACTGTGAGTCTGAGCGGAAGTTGCCGCGCTGCGGAGCCGGATGACAGCGGCAAGGCCTTCGGACTCGTTCCCTTCTCTGGGGGAGGCGCGGTTGCGCGGTTGCGCCGCTTGTGGTTCCAGGGTTTTTGCAGCTCAGGGCAGTCCGGGGCAAGGTTAACCGGCACGGCCGGTGTGGTGGTACCGCCCAGTAGGGGGACATCCTGGTGCGATCCATGGCCGCAAGAACGAATACCGCTGGCCGCACTCCGTCGGCGGCCGCCCGCAGCGGCAACGAAGCCCGAGTCGACGGGCTCCGCCCACAACCGGCAGGGGCCGGTTCCCGATCGACAGGTTCGAGACCCATTACCCATACCGCACTCGACCGCGCGATCGATGAGGCGCGCAACGGGAGGACGGCCAAGGCCGTCCTCCACCCCTGATTCCCAGCAGACCGGCCACTGCCCGCACCCTGCACCGCGCGGCCCCTGCCTCGCACGGCCGGATACGGGGATACCCATGTCGCCATTGGTAGCCTGCGGTGTAGGCCCTGGCCGTGACGCTTGGCGTTCCCGACGTTCTGACGGGGGCCGTCTTTGCGGCTACGTCACCCCAAGAGGGCGGGGTCGGTCACGGACTCCGTCATGACGGCCCGGGCGCGGATGCGCGGTACTCGGTCTTTCCGGTAACCGCGGCCTCCCTGCGTGCCAGGGCGGGGACCGGCGATCGAACTTACGATGGGGGGAGCCGGTGCGGGCGGTTCTCACAGCACGCAGGGCGGAGGAGCATGGCGCAGGCCACTGACGCAGGACGGACCGTCATTCTGACGGTGGACGACGACCCGGCGGTGTCTCGGGCCATCGCGCGGGATCTGCGGCGCAAGTACGGGGGCGATTACCGGATCGTGCGGGCCGAATCCGGGGAGTCCGCCCTCGAGGCGCTGCGCGAGCTGAAGCTCCGGGGCGATCTGGTGGCCGTGATCCTGGCCGACTACCGGATGCCGCAGATGAACGGCATTGAGTTCCTGGAGGAGGCCATTGGCGTGTACCCCGGGGCGCGGCGGGTGCTGCTGACCGCGTACGCGGACACCAACGCCGCCATCGACGCGATCAACGTCGTCGACCTGGACCACTACCTGCTCAAGCCCTGGGACCCGCCGGAGGAGAAGCTCTATCCGGTCGTCGACGACCTCCTTACTGCATGGCGCTCCAGCGACTTCCGGCCGGTGCCCGCCACCAAGATGGTGGGACACCGGTGGTCGGCGCACTCCTCACAGGTACGCGATTTCCTGGCCCGCAACCAGGTGCCCTACCGCTGGTATTCCTCGGACGAGCCCGAGGGACGTCGGCTGCTGGAGGCGGCCGGTGCCGACGGCCGTCGACTGCCGCTGGTCCTCACCCCGGACGGCACGGTGCTGACCGAACCGGAGTCAGCCGACCTCGCCGCGCATGTCGGCCTCGCAACCACGCCGACCGCCGAATTCTACGACCTTGTGGTGATCGGCGGCGGGCCCGCCGGGCTCGGCGCGGCCGTGTACGGGGCCTCCGAGGGACTGCGGACGGTGCTGGTCGAGCGGTCGGCGACAGGCGGCCAGGCCGGCCAGAGCTCCCGGATCGAGAACTACCTAGGCTTCCCCGATGGTGTCTCCGGTGCCCAGCTCACGGACCGCGCCCGCCGTCAGGCGACCCGTTTCGGAGCCGAGATCATCACTGCCCGCGAGGTCACCGGGCTGGAGGCCAACGGCGCCGCACGCGTTGTGCGCTTCTCCGACGGCTCGGCCGTCGCCGCTCACAGCGTCATCCTGGCGACCGGGGTGTCCTACCGGAAGCTCGGCGCCCCGGGCTGCGACGACCTGACGGGGCGAGGTCTGTATTACGGCTCCTCGCTCACCGAGGCGTCGTCCTGCGAGGGGCAGGACGTGTACATCGTCGGCGGCGCGAACTCCGCCGGGCAGGCTGCCGTGTTCCTTTCGCGGGGTGCGAAGTCGGTGACGCTGCTGGTGCGCGGCGAGTCCCTGACCGCGTCGATGTCCTACTACCTTGTGCAGCAGATCAAGGAGGCTCCGAACATCAAGGTCCGTCTTCGGACCGTCGTGAACGCGGCCCACGGTGCGGAGCACTTGGAGCGCCTGACCCTGAGGGACGCGGTGACCGGCGAAAGCGAGGTGGTCGACGCGCAGTGGATGTTCGTCTTCATCGGCGCGGCCCCGCTGACGGACTGGCTCGATGGGACGGTGCTGCGCGACCGTAACGGTTTCATCCTCGCCGGACCGGACCTGACTTCGGACGGACGGCCGCCGACCGGCTGGGAGCTCGACCGGCCCCCCTACCACCTGGAGACCAGTGTCCCCGGCGTGTTCGTGGCGGGTGACGCGCGTGCCCTGTCTGCGAAGCGCGTCGCGTCCGCCGTGGGTGAGGGCGCGATGGCCGTGATGCTCGTCCACCGGTATCTGGAGCAGTCATGAACGCGCAGGTCATGCCGTGCGACCGGATGGAGATCGGGTCGCTGTTCCTGTTCGAGAAGCTCTCCCCACAGCAACTCGGGAGGCTGTGCGCCGAGGGCCGCGTGGAACGGTTCGAGCCCGGCCCGGTGTACGTCGAAGGCTCCCCGGCCACGTGCTTCTACGTGATGATCGAGGGCACCGTGGTCCTCTCCCGCCGTGTCGGCGGGCAGGATGTGGAGGTCAGCCGCACGTCGCAACGCGGTGTCTACGCAGGCGCGATGCAGGCGTATCTGGGCGACCAGGTGCCCCAGACATACAACAACTCGATGCGGGTGACGGAGCCGACCCGGTTCTTCGTCCTGCCCGCGCGGTCGTTCGCAGACGTCATGCGGGAGTGGTTCCCCATGGCGGTGCACCTGCTGGAGGGCCTGTTCTTCGGGTCCAGGAACACGCAGCGGGCCATCGGGCAGCGCGAGCGTCTGCTGGCTCTCGGCTCACTGTCCGCAGGACTTACGCACGAGCTCAACAACCCGGCGGCGGCCGCCGTCCGCGCGACGGCGACGCTGCGGGAACGGGTCGGCAGGATGCGGCACAAGCTGTCCCTGATCACGCAGGGCACGTACTCGCGCGAGGCGCTGGCCTCGCTCATCGAGATCCAGGAACGCACCGCCGAACGCGTCGCCAAGGCACCGGCGCTGAGCGCTTTGGAGGCGGCGGACCGGGAGGACGAGATCAGCGACTGGCTCGACGACCATGGGGTGCCGGAGGGCTGGCGGATCGCGCCCACGTTTGTGCAGGCGGGGCTGGACACGGACTGGCTGGAACAGGTCGCGGCGACTGTCGACGAGGAGATCCTGCCTGGAGCCGTCGGCTGGCTCAACTACACGGTCGAGACCGAGCTGTTGATGGACGAGATCGACGATTCCACCACCCGCATCTCGCACCTGGTTGACGCGGCCAAACAGTACGCACAGCTCGACCGGGCCCCGCACCGCGACGTCGACGTCCACGAACTCCTCGACAGCACACTGCTGATGCTGTCCGGCAAGATCGGCCCGCAGGTCCACTTGGTCAAGGAGTACGACCACTCCTTGCCGGAGGTGCCCGCCTTTCCGGCGGAGTTGAACCAGGTGTGGACCAACCTCGTCGACAACGCGGTGCAGGCCATCCGCGGCACCGGCGGCGAGGGGACGCTGACGGTGCGCACGGCCCGGGAAGACGACCGGCTGCTGGTGGAGTTCCGCGACACGGGCCCCGGGGTGCCCGAGGAGATCCGCAGCCGCATCTTCGACCCATTCTTCACCACCAAGCCGGTCGGCGAGGGCACTGGTCTGGGGCTGGACATCTCCTGGCGGATCGTCGTCAACAAGCACCACGGCAGCCTCGAGGTCGAGTCCGTGCCGGGTGACACCCGGTTTCGGGTGCTGCTGCCGCTGACCACCCCCCAAGCGTGGGCCGATGCCCGAGCTGGAGATGGATCCAGGACAACCGAGGAGTCTTCATGACCGAGATCGATGGAATCGACCCGAGCGTCCCGCCCAGTGGCACCGGCTGCGCGGACTGCGACACGGCGGGCGGCTGGTGGTTCCACCTGCGGAGATGCGCCCAGTGCGGGCACGTCGGCTGCTGCGACTCCTCTCCCGGGCAGCACGCCAGCGCCCACTGGAGGTCCAGCGGGCATCCGGTGATGCAGAGCTTCGAGCCGGGCGAGGAGTGGTACTGGAACTTCGCCACCGGCGACCTGTACGAGTCCGGGCCGGTACTGGCCCCGCCGGGTGACCACCCGGCCGACCAGCCGACCCCCGGCCCGTCCGACCGAGTCCCGCAGGACTGGCAACAGTTGCTGCACCGCTGACCGGAACACCCGCCGTGTCCACGGGACCGGCGCGGACAGGCGCGTCCACACGTGCGGCACGGGTTGGAGCCCGACGTCCGCGATGCCCGCAAGCCGGAATGGGTGCTGCGAACGCCACCAACCCGCCCGCGAATGGGATGGCCGCGAGCACATACCCCCTACCGGGTACCGCAAGGCTGTTGCCCAGTACAAAGCCACCCGGGACGCCTTCCTCGCCGAGGTCACCGGCAGCGAGCAGCGTGGCAATATCGCGGAGATCGGGCGCGCCTTCGGAGCCGGCTTCAACCTCGCCCTCCCGGGGGCCCCTATAGCCGCCGACGCCTGCGCGTCGGCTAGGAGCGCTCTCTGGCGGCGGTGCGGTCGGCGGGCTGCAGGTTTAGTTGTGGGTGTGGGTGGTGCCGAGGACTGCTGTGTGTTCGAGTGGGTCGTCGATCTCCCGAGCGGACGTCCTCATCGCACTCGAGCGCGCGCCAGACGCGCACCACATCAGCGTGATCCGGTCGTTCTCGCGCAGGTGGGCGATGGTCTCGGCGTGGCTGCCGCCGAAGTCCGGATAGGCCAGGGTTGACTCGTCCAGTACCCCCAGAGTGCCTGCCCGGCGCTTGGGCGACAGGTTCACGCACCCGTCGGCGGCGAGCGGGGCCGTGGCGGTGAAGAGGACCGGCCGGCTCTCGATGAACTTCCGCAGCCTGCCGTCGATGCTCTCGTAGGCCTTTTCCATGAGTCCCAGCGTTGCAGACCGTCCTGCTGCAACCAGGACTACGGGCGCCGGGGCTTCCCGGAACGGGGTGTCGTGACTCTCTCTTGCGAAGGTGGGATGGTGGTGGCAAGGCCCCGGTCCGTGGTGCCGCTGCTCGCGGTCTGCGCGGGTTACTTCATGGTCATCCTGGACGTAACCATCATCAACGTCGCCGTTCCCGTCGTGGGTCGGGAGTTGTCGGCCTCGCTCACCGGAATCCAGTGGATCACCGACGGCTACACGCTGGCTTTCGCCGGCCTGCTGCTCACCGGCGGCGCGCTCGGGGACCGGCTGGGCAACCGCCGGATCTTCTGCACCGGGGTCGTGGTGTTCACTGCGGCCTCGGCCGGCTGCGGGCTGGCCCAGCACACCGGGACCCTGGTCGCCGCCCGGCTGCTGGAGGGAGCCGGCGCGGCACTGATCGTGCCCGGCTCGCTCGCCCTCCTCCAGCAGGCCTACCCCTCGCCCGCCGAGCGCTCCCGCGCCTTCGGACTCTGGGGCTCGATGGCCGGCATCGCCGCCTCCGCCGGCCCCCTCCTCGGCGGACTCCTCGTCACCACCGTCGGCTGGCGATGGGTGTTCTTCATCAATCTGCCCATCGGATGCGCCTGCCTACTGCTGGCCCTGCGCCACGTAGCCCCCTCGCCCCGGCACACCGGCCGCTCCCTGGACTGGCCGGCCCAAGGCGCGATCTTCGCCACGGTGGCTCTGCTGACCGCCGTCCTGAACGAGGCCGGACGACGCGGCTGGGCAGACCCGCTGATCCTCGGCGGGGCCGGCCTGTGCGTGCTGGCCGCCGCCCTATTCGTCCTGCGCGAGCACCTGGCCCGCACTCCCGTACTGCCGCTGCGGCTGCTGCGCTCGCGTGCGCTGAGCGGCGCGGCGGTGATCGGCCTGCTGTTCAACTTCGCCTTCTACGGCATGATCTTCACCGCCAGCCTGTACTTCCAGCAGCACCGCGGCCTGAGCGCACTGCGCACCGGGCTCGCCCTCTTCCCCGCAGTCGCCATGACGATGTTCGCCTCCGTCCTGTCCGGGCGCCTCGCACGACGCACCGGACACCGCCCGCTGGTGGTCTCCGGCATGCTGCTGGCAGCTGCGGGCCTGGCCGGCTGGGCAGCCGCCGGGACGGACACGGGCTACCCGCTGCTCGTCGCACCGATGATGGCAGCCGGATTCGGCACTTCCTTCGCCCTCACCGGCTCGACCACCACCGTCATGACAGCCGCACCCGAGGGCTTCTCCGGCACCGCCTCCGCCCTGTTCAACACCACCCGCCAAGTAGGCAGCGCCGCAGGCGTCGCACTGGGCGGCTCACTGCTCGCCGCGACCGGTGACTTCACAGCGGGGCTGCGAACCAGCATGGTCATCGGCGCGCTCGCCTATCTGGCAGCCGCCGCCCTCGCGCTCGCCTGCATCCCGCCGAAGGAGACCCACCACACCACCGGCTGAAGTAGCGCCGACCAGCCACCGACGCGACAGCAAGCCAACCCGCTCGGAGTTCCCGGTCACTCATCGTCAACGCCTAACAAGTCCTTGGTCTTCGGGCTTAACACCCCCAAAGACCTTCCTTGGCCGCCTTGCCGAAGCTGACGCCGCCGCCACAGCCGCCCTGGCACAGCATCGGGAACCTCGTAGGTCGATCACAGATCGCCGTAGACGTACATCTGCGCACGTTCGCAGCGGACGCAGGGGTGCCGGATCTCAGGTACGAGCAGCTGCGCGCCGTGTACGAGGAGGCCGCCGCCATGCTGGGACATGAACCCGGCGGCTTGGAGCACGCGGTCTGGCGCCTCAAGGCAGCAGGCTCGTAACGCAGCAACACCTCCACGAAGCCGAACCAGCCCGGTTCACCGAGACCACGCCCCACCAGCTCGGCTCAGCGCTACCGTGGTTGCACTCGCCAGATGACAGCCCAGGAGCCCCGGATGAGCCAGCAGCCGGCCACCGCGCCCGACCGCCAGCCCCTCGACGAGCACGCAGCCGAATCAGTCCGTGCCTACGCCGCTGCGGAACGCGCCAAGACGGACGTCCTCGCCTCGGTGCTCGAGGACATCGCCATGAACGGCTACCCGTCGCCCGAAACCGGCGTGCCGTGGGAGACAGCCCGCGACGCCCACCTCGCCCGCCTCGCCGGCGAGCAGCCCCGTGTCGCCTGAGCCCGGGCCGCGCCGCTCGCGCGTCATCACGGTGGAGCCCGCGCTCACCCAGCTGTCCAAGCTCACCGCCTCAGAGACCCACCGCCTGGACCGCGCCATCGTCGCGATCAGCGTGAATCCCGAGCTCGGCACCGCCATTCCCGGAACGTGGCTCCGCGACTACTCCGACGAAGTCGACGGAGTGCGGGTCATCTACTACGTCACGGCCTTGCAGACGATCACGATCGTGGCATACGTCGAGGCGTAGCCTCCCGAGCATCTCGACAGCGCCTCGGACCTCTTCATCCGGGGCGCTGTAACGTGCGGCGGTTTCTACCGGTGTTGCTCGGTCTCGCGGCGCTCGCCGTCCGGGGACGGGTGAAGCGGTGTTGGACCGAATGTCAGTGCCTCGTGGAAGCCTGGCAGATCGATGCCGTCGGGGAGGGACTCATGTACGAGGCGATCAGCGCAGAGGGTGCCGAAACGATCCTACGGATGGCTAAGTCCAGGAAGCGTGGGGGACAGATCGGGAGGTTCGGCGTTGGGATCAAGAGCGTCCTAGCTGTCTGCGACCACGAGGTGCCGTTAACGGACAGGACGACCGACGCATTCGGCTTGGAAATCCGCCGGGCTGCTGTAGCTGTCATGAATGGGCAGCAAAGGCTGTCGTCACTCGCTCAGTGGCTAGAGGTCCCGCCAACTCAACTACGCAGAGCGGCGTCGGCTAGCGAACTCGAAGACAGGCGCGCCTGGCTCGAACTAGTACCGTATGCGCCGCAGCGGATGCGTGTTCGGTTCACGTCGGATGCTGTGGCTTACAACGCCGCGTGCGACAAACTGCTGGAGCGTGAAGCAGCAGGGAGGCATGAGGTCCGGAGTGAGGCGACCGCAGAACGTCGTCACCGGGACGGCGCGGCAACGCGAGAGGTGCTCAGTCGCAGCAAAGGCCGCTGTGAGAACCCCGAGTGTCTCCTGCCAGACCTCCCGTACCGCACGGCAGCGGGGAAGCCGCTGCTCGAAGTCGATCACATCGACGATCATGCGGCAGGCGGGCGTGACTACCCGAGCGCCATGATCGCTCTCTGCCCAAACTGCCACCGCAACAAGACTCACGGAGCCGACCAAAGAGAACTGAAGGAGCGGCTTCGGGCAGAGGCCCTGAAGCGTCACCAAGCCCTGCGAGGACCCGGCAGGGATTGAAACCGACAGTGTGCCGCGCTCATCAGCATGCGGCTGATGGCGCTCTTTGAAAACGGCTCTGACCGGAGTTCCGTGAATTGCCAGGTCAGCGAGGGGCTGCGGGAACGATTCGGCAGGGTTCTGTCGGTCATGGGGGTCTGCTCGCTGGAAGATGTGCTGTTCCCGAAGATCGATGTGCGGTTGGAGCGGGTCGCGTTCACCGCGGATGCGTTGGTCATGTCGGCCGCGGCGTGCGGCCCGGCGCCTATTTCGCCTTCCGTAAGTGCTGCACCTAGGGAACGTTCTCGTCGACGTCGAGGCCGGGCGAGTTGTGGACGTGCTGCCCGACCGGAGATCAGAGACGTTCGCCGACTGGCTACGAGCACACCCCGGCGTCGAGATCATCTGCCGTGACTGACCGCGCCACCGCCTACACCCGCGCGGTCAAAGGGGCCGCCCCACACGCATTGGAAGTTGCCGACCGCTGGCACCTGCTGCAGAACCTGTCTGCCGCGGTCGAAAAGACCTGCCACCAGCACCGCGACTGCCTGCGCAAAACCGTCGAACACGAGTCGCCCGCGCCACCGGAGCCACCGCTGATGGACCTGCCGCCGCTGACCCTTCCCTCGACGCAGATCATCGAACGCACCCGCCACCGGCACGAAGACGTCCATCGGCTCGTCGATGCCGGCTGGACCATCAGCGCATCGGCCGTCGGCTGACCTGGACCGCAAGACCGTGCGCCGCTTCCGCGATACCGACCACGATGTGATGGTCGCTTCCGCCCGCGAACGGCGCCCGGCCGGCGTGCTGGAACCGTTCAAGGCGTATCTCAACGCCCGCTTCACCGAGACATCGGGCCAGGTCAGCGGAAGTCGCCTGTTCCTGGAGGTCCGCGAACGTGGCTACCGGGGAAGCCGCCAGGTGGTCCGGAAGCATCTCGCTGCCCTGCGGGCAGGCACTGCCGAGCCGATCCGGGCCGACATCCCCAGCCCCTGGAAAATCACTTCCTGGATCATGCGGCCCCGCGAGGCCCTTACCGACAGCCAGAACGAGCCGCTGCTCGAAGTCCGGCTTGCTTGCCCGGACATCACACGAGCCTGTGACCTTGCCCGTTGCTTCGCCGATCTCGTCCGCAGCCAGCGCGGATTCCTCCTGCACGACTGGATCCGCCAGGCCGAGCAAGATGCCCCCAAGCCCATGAGCGGCTTCGCCGGGTTCCTCCGACGTGACCTCGACGCCGTCACCGCCGGGCTCGCCCTTCCCTGGAGCTCAGGCGTCGTCGAAGGCCACGTGAACAGGGTGAAAACGCTCAAGAGAGCAATGTACGGCCGAGCGTCCTTTGATCTCCTGCGGACCCGCATTCTCATCAAGCCGTAGGCTTCCGGCGTGCGCTACCTGGCAGAACCCTTCATCCTCGGTGACCTGAAGCGGGGGCATGCCGTCGAGCAGGTCCTCGGACCGGCAGGAAGCCCTGAGCGGCCCGGCATCTGCTGGGTCGAGATACGGCCGAGGCACGGCGCTTGTGAGGTCTACCTGCACTCCGCTCTGGCCTGCGAACCCCTTACCGGTGACCTGGATGCGCTGCCACCGCTGTTTGACAGCGAGGAAGAAGACTTCGGCCTCCTTCTGGCAACCACGACCGATCCGCTTGCCGCCTTGGACGCTGCCGAATCCAGCACCGGATCCGTGCGCGAACGCTGGGTAAATCAATGCATGGCCGGTGACGAGTACCGCGACTACGTACTGGCTGGCCGCCCCGCTGCAGCACCTGACGGCCAGCCGTGGCCCTCTCCGCCGCCTTCCTGACAGTGGCTTCACGGAACTCCGGTCAGAGCCTTGAAAACGGCCAGGGCCGCTCGCGCTCCTCAGGCGGTTGTCCAAGCAGGCAAGGGGCGATCGTCCACATTGGTGGTGTTGGGGCTGTGTGGACGCCTACATCTGCTCGAAGTGGAAGGAGCGGATGAAGCAGTCTCGCGGCTGGCCGATCGCGAACAGGGCGCAGTCGAGCACGGATTGGGCGGTCAGCGGGTCGCCTGCGGTTCGGGAAGTCTGATCCCAAGCGGGTTGGAGTGGGTCGCCGTCCATGAAGTCCGGCGGGTAGAGCGAGATGACACGGATGCCCTCGGGGCGGAGCCGCTCGGAGAGGATGTCGGCGAAGCCGGCCTGGGCGGCTTTGGCCGCGTAGAACGCGGGGTGTGCCTGGGAGCGGTGGTTCCGGGCTTCCGCGGCCGAGGAGACCAGGTTGACCACGTCCGCACCAACAGAGGCGCGTAGCAGTGGCAGGAAGTGCTTGACCGTCAGCAGTGTGCCGGTGGCTCCGGAAGCGATGGTGTCGGTGATCGCGTCGTCGTCGGCGTCCCACAGATCGGGACCTTCCAGGTAGCGAGCGCCATTGTTGATCAGCACATCCACCTGGTCGGCGTGGGCGGTGATTCCATCTGCGAAGGCCCGTATGGAAGCCGGGTCGGCCAGATCGCAGGCGAACGCTTCAGGTTTCGCCCCAGAGTCGGTCGCCACCTCGTCGGCCACTCTCTGGGCTGCAGCCAGAGAACGCGCGGACACAAACACGCGCGCACCCAACCGACCTGCCTTCAAGGCCAACGCTCGCCCGAACCCACGCCCGGCCCCGGTAACCACCATCGTGCGCCCAGTGAGATCCACGCGCACACCTCCTTCTGCCAGGTGTTGATCACCGCGAGCGTAGCCGTGCTGTCCAACGCGCTGAACCCCTCAGCCGAAGCACGAGTGGGGAGATCCACTGAGCACGTCTGGGCAGGACGTGAGCATCACCTGGCCGATAGATGCAAAGAGCGTCATCAGCCCCGCCACACCCGGTGCGACCGGACGGGAATCGAGGTCGATCAGCCCCCGGAAGGGCTCCGCGGCGGGCCGGGCGGCGCTCCCGTGCGGCACCACCTGGTGCTAACCCCCTCGCGACAGGCCGCAAGACCCCAGCTGCAAACTGCAGGACGTGCCGCGAACACCAGCACCGCCCGCAAGAGTGCCCCTGCCACGCCGCAAACGGCTGGTGCCACGGGTTTCACGCAGCAACCACAGACCCTGCGCTCCTGAAAAAATGGTGGGGCGAGTACCCCACACTCGGCGTCGGAGTCTCCTGCGGCCCAGCAGACCTCGTCGTCCTGGACATCGACGCCCACAGCGCTGAAGTGCCCCACCGCAACCAACTGCTCCCAGGAATCCCGATCCACGAGAACGTCAACCTCGACGGCCTCGCCTCAGGATTCGATACCCTCGCGCTGCTGGCGGCGCTGCGCAGCCAACAAAACCCAGCAGACGACGACTCCACCCTCCGAGTCCGCACTCCGTCCGGCGGACTCCATGCCCGGTACCAGCTACCTCCCAGGAGTCCGCGCTACCGATCCTCGGTCAGATCCAGCCCGAGTGGCCCTCGCCTGGCAAGTCGATGTCCGATCCACGGGCGGATACATCGTCACCCCAGCCACCCGCAGTGCTGCCGGCACCTACACGCCGGTCGGCGCAGCACGGCTACCCGCCCCCCTCCCGGACTGGCTTGCCGCCGAGCTCCAACGCACCGGGCATTCGCTCGACAGTCGCCCCGACCCAGTCCCCCCAGCCCGAACCGCCGTAGGCCGCCCCTCCAGGCAACGAGCGAACCGGCTCCTCGAACCCTTGCTCGCCCAGGTGCAAGCCTGGGCCTCAGCCCCCGAGGGGACAGCCTTCACGGAGAAACTGAACCGAGCGGCCTACACCGCCGGCGGCTTGATCGCCTCCGGCAACCTCACCGACACCCAAGCACGAGACCTGCTGACCGCAGCCGCCAACCAAGCACGTCCACACCGCAGCCAACACAGCCTCGCCGTCATCACCTCTGCCCTGTCTGCCGGCGCAAGCCGGCCGCTCCATCTCAAAGGACGCCCATGAGCAGCGCCGACAGCACACGCTTCGATGCCACCGCCGCGGCTCAGCAGATGCTCGCCCTCGAGGCCCGGCCAGCCCAGCCCAGCCTGCCAGCCCAGCAGAACACCACCAGCGCCGCAGTCCACGAACCTGCCGCGCCTCAAGGCCAGCTGCCCGGCCTCCTGACCGACCGTGGCAACGCCAAGCTGTTCGCTGTCATGTTCGGCGACCAGTTCCGGCACGTCGAAGGCCTGGGTTGGTACCACTGGGACCAGTACCGCTGGAAGCGCACCGGTGGGGAAAAAGCCGCCGTGTGGGCAGCCGGCGACCTCGCCGAACAGATGCCCGCCTCCGACCCGACTGGCCTCTTCAGCGACCGGGATCTAGCCGCCCACCGACGCCGGTCCATGTCGACCCCAGGCATCAAAGCCCTGCTCACCCAGGCCAAAGCCTCCCCAGCGCTCGCCCTTGACCCCGACGTCCTGGACGGCGATCCGTACGCCCTGTGCACCCCAGCCGGCGTCGTCGACCTCCACACCGGCGAACTACACGAACCCGACCCCGAAGCAGACATGCACTCCAGGGCCACGAGCGTCGCACCCGAGACGATGCCTACCCCACGCTGGCACCGCTTTCTCCACGACACCTTCGGCGACGACGCCAAGGGCGAGGAAACCATCCACTTCCTCCACCTGCTGCTGGGCTACTCCATCACCGGAGACGTCGGCGCCCAGGTCCTGCCCTTCCTCTACGGCACCGGCGCCAACGGCAAGTCCGTCCTCCTGGACGTCATGACAGATTCTCGGCGACTACGCCCAAGCCGCTCCGCCGGGCTTCCTCATGGAAAAGGGCAAGTTCTCCGAGCACTCCACAGAACTCACCGAACTCCACGGCCGCCGCATCGTTGTCTGCTCCGAGCTCAAGCCCAACGACAAGTTCGACGAATCCAGGGTCAAGCTCCTCACCGGCGGCGACCGCATCATGGCCCGCCGCATGCGCCAGGACTTCTTCAGCTTCAACCCCCCCACAAACTCTGGCTGCTCGGCAACCACCGCCCCGAAGTCGGCACCGGCGGCCACGCCTTCTGGCGCCGCATCCGCCTCATCCCCTTCGAACGCGTCGTCCCCGCCGCCCGGAAAATCGACAACCTCGCCAAGGAACTCGTCCAGAGCGAAGGCCCCGGCATCCTGCAATGGCTCGTCGAAGGCGCCCAGCTCTACCTGGCCACCCGCGACCCCCTCGCAGGCCCCGCTACCGTCCGCACAGCCACCGAGGCCTACGCCACCACCGAAGACCACATCGGCCGCTTCATCACCGAATGCTGCACCACCGACAACCCCGGCCACAGCACCGAACGAGGCGACCTCCGCGTCGAGCAAGGCCTCCTCTACGCCACATACAGCAACTGGTGCAGCGCCGGCGAAGGCATCCGCCCCGCCACCGCACGCGCCTTCGCCACACGCGTACGCCAGGAACTCTCCCTCGCCTCACCCGCCGACATGATGAAATCCAGCGGCAAAAAGTACTACCCAGGCCTCGGACTTCTCACCGATGACGAACCCCAGGCCGAACATGCCTGACACCCGCGCCCTACGCGCGCACGCCACCGGCGCTTATCCTGAACACGGTGCCTCCACCCGGGAACGTGCTCACCACACCCGCTCCGGCCCGCAATCGGCCGACGACAACGAAAAGGGGCTGCAGCCATGAGCTCGCTGCTGAACGAGAGCGATCTCCGCCACGAGAACGCCGTGGTGTGGCTGGAGAGCCCCGACGAGCTCGACTACGTTCGCCAAGCACTCGACAAAACCCCCCCCGGCGCCGCGGCAAGCCCCGCTACGAGCGCGACGGCCGCATGATCGGCTACACCGAACTCGACGCCCACGCCGAGGCCGATCCCGACAGTGGCCTCCAGCTCCGGCGTGTCTTCTTCCTCCTCCCACACGACCGCGACGCCAACCCCGACGGCCCTTATCACGAAGGCGCCCCCGGCGAAGCGGTCGACCCCCGTACCATCGAACCCCGCCGCGTAGGCGACAAAACCCCCCGCTCCCAACGCGGCCCCGCCGCGATAGCAGCCACCAGCACCTGACCCAACTGGCACAGACGCGCGGCGGCGCCTCCAGGAGCTGAACTACGATGCGGCCGACGACCGAGTCACGCAGCACCTTCGCGAGAGCTACTTACACGTTCAGCTTCACGCCCACCGGCTCCGTCTCGCCGTCGACCGCGAGCTGTTCACTGTGGCCGCGCACAACAGCCGGCCCGCGCAGAAATGTGATGACACTGTCCTTGTTCCTGTTGGGCGAGGCTGACCGGAAGGGCACGGTGAACATGACTGGGCAACGCGACCGTTGGGCGGAACTGACCGGCGGACAAGCCGGGGAGGAGTACGCTCAACGTTTCGCGCGGCTCGTCGAATCGGGCCACGACATCCACGGCGAGGCCACCTTTTGCCACGCATTGTTGAAGCCCGCCGCCCGGGTACTCGATGCTGGCTGCGGCACCGGTCGGATCGCGATCCGGCTCGCCGAGCTCGGCCACCACTGCACCGGCGTAGACGTGGACTCCTCGATGCTCGCCGTCGCCCGCCGCGACGCCCCCACGCAGGAGTGGCTCCTCGGTGACTTGACCCGTCTGGATGCCCTCGACCTGGATCCGGGCTTCGACCTGGCGCTCGCCGCCGGAAACGTCATCCCCCTGCTGGCCCCCGGCACCGAGTCAGCCATCGTCCAACAACTGGCCGCCGCACTGCGCCCCAACGGTCTGCTGGTCACGGGCATGGGACTGGACGCAGCACACCTACCGCTGGCGGAACCGCCGGTGACCCTTACGGAGTTCGACCACTGGTGTACCCAGGCCGGACTGACCTTGCGGCAGCGCTACGCCACCTGGAGCGGCGACCCCTATCACCAAGGCTGCGGCTACGCCGTCAGCGTGCACTTGCGCCCCGCCACGTGAACCCGCGCCTTCTCCGCGACGGGCCCGGCCCGGGCACGCGCCCGAGTGTTCCCAGGCCTTGATCGTTCACACCACGAGATGGGCGGCAGGGGGTGTCGGCCGCAGCCACGCACCCGAATCTGGAATCTGACCCGGCGGGAAGGTTCCGGCTGGTGACAACGAGCTGCCGCCCCGTCCGAAGGTCGGCACCGGCGCGCGGGCCGGGTACGGTCCGCACAGCGTCTTGCTGACGAACACGAACCTCGCCTACGGCGGCCGCGCACATCTGACCGAGACGATCGGGCCCGACACCTGCGGCGACCCGTCCCCCGTACGGCCAGGTGGCGTACCGCAGATCCGGGCTGTGAGAACCCAGGTGCGCGGCGAGCCGGTCCGCCCAGTGCCCAGAGGCTTCGTCTATTTCTAAGGGCAGCGTTTGTCTGCCGGTTCGGGCAGAGCTGTGGATCTTGAGTCCGAGATTATTCATGAGCAGTAGCGGCGCAAGCGAGGGTGCGTCGTGCCTGCGGTGCCGTCATTGGCCGCCGTTGGACCGGATGAGTCCGGTTTTGACTCTGGCCAGCATCTCGCCGAGGAGGTGGAGCGCTCGCGCCCGTGTGGGCGCTGCGCGTGGTGTTCCCGTCCAGTACGCGTCGGTGAACTCTTCAGTTGCCGCGAGGGTCTGGTTGGCGTCCTGGGAGGCCAGCACAAGAATGAAGCGAACGTAGTCGCCGACGTCGGTGCCTGGAGGGTGCTGGCGCGTGAAGCCTCGCAGGCGCGGGGTCAGGGCGGGCAGCGTGCGGCCCGTGGGGAAGAGCACGGCAAGTCCGGCAAGGGCCAACCGGTTCGCCGGGCATTCGGCTGACCACCGGGCCAGTAGATCTGGAGTGCAGGCTTGCACTGCGCTGCGGGTCCGGGCCTCGCTGTCGAGGTCGGCATGCAGCGGAGTGGCTGGCCAGCTCTCAGCGAGGTGGCGGTCTGTAACGGTGGCGGCGTTGAACAGCAACTGCATGGCTTCGAACCGGTGCCGGGCGGGCACGCGGTCGTCGACAGCCAGGGCCGCGAGCAGGACGATGCCGTCGGCGGTGGTGGGCTGGCAGGTGTCCTGATGGAGGATGTCGTTGTAGAAATCGGCGAGGAAGCTCCGGTTGCCCCAGAATGGGGCGACCTCGGAGTCCAACAGCATCGCCGCCTGAGGTGGCCGCCGGTCCGACAGGCAGTCGGCAATGACGTCCCGGAAGAGCAGTCGAATCGGCGGACCGGGGACAATATCCTCCTGCGGAGGAACCTGCCCGGTCGGCTCAGGTGGGGCCTGCGTGTCCATGACGAGCGGAGCCTACTCCACCAGATGCAGTTCGATCCCGCCCTGGCAAGTACCCCAGTGACGCCAAAAATTCAGTCCTGGCTCAGGTTCTGTGGTCCGTGACTGCGGGTAACCAGTTAGATCTCGAAGAGGACTTCCTCTTGTGGCGGGATCGGAGGGTCGAGAACGCCGCGGAGGTGGGTGACGTCTTGACGCCATTTCGGGCCGTTCGCGGCTTCGCCCCACAGCTCGGCAAGTTCAGACAGCTCCGCAACCACTTGGTCCAGGGCGTCGACGGCGAGCGTTCGGAGGTCTTCGGGGAACTCCGGTAGCTGCGCCGATGGGCCGTAGTTCGAACATGTCGGCTCGCCGTCGGGGCGCTGTGCGGCAACCACGGCTGCCGCGGCCACGGCTGAGTCAGGCAAGGATCCCCTCCGGACGGGCCGACTGCCGACAACCTACTCCTCGCGCAGGAATTCCCGCAGGTCGGCGGCTACGGCAGTCATCCCCTCACCGGCCTCGATCACGGTCGTCACGGTGCAGTTCCAGTCGCCGGGGAAGAAGCCTGATCGCAGGGTCCAGCCCAGATACACATGACCACCCGAGCCGAACGTCGCCGTCACGATCAGGTGGTTATTGCCCCAGACCCGCTCGCCCTCCCAGCCACGGAAATCGCGCGCGAGGCCATCGAAGAACTCGCTCATGGTGTCCCAGACCGTCACGGTCACGGTCTCAAGCCGTGCACGCACACCGTCATCGATGGCCTCCACAGCGAAAGCAAACTCGTACTCATCCGCCCGCGACCAGTCGAACAACCGAACAGAAGGCGCCTGCGCCCCCGGCCCCCGAACGACAACCTCGAACTGCCCTGGAACCACCTCGATCAGACTCACCCGCCGAAGCATACGGACGCCGCCAAGTCGACGTCACCGCCATTGCCGGCACAGCCGCCGCTCCTACTTCTCAGCAACACTCAGAGCATCCCCTACCTCCTGGTGCTGCTAGCTCTGGCCAACAGACGTTCTTCGTTTTCACCTACGCAGCCACTCGCCGGATGGAACCGATCAATCGGCCATGGCTGGTCAGTAACCGGTGACGAGAGTGAACCCGATCAGTTCGTCGCCGCACATAACCCACCACGCGGTCCTGGCGTCTGCTGGCATGCAGGCCTCCTGGTACCGACGACATCCTGACGAACGGCGGCGGAACCGGCGTGAATCACAGCTGGTAAGGCCACAGGCTGACGCTGTTTGGCTCCAAACGGACCTCGACCCACGATCCATCGATTGCTGCCGGTGGCGGCGGGTCGGCGAGGTCGAACAGGATTTGGGAATCTGCCACTCCCAACACGGCCCCACCATCTCCCGTGAGGCTCAACCGACCCCTGAAGACAATCTGACCGCCGACCTCGCCCAGAGCGGGTGAGGACGAAGTTGTCGACCGTGTGTTGCGATCCCAGGCCACGTCCTCATCGACAGTCCACTCCACACAGTGCTCGCGGCCCGCTTCTGTCGGATCGCCACACCAGAGCGCCACGACGGTGCCCGCCTCCGAGCGCACCAGGACCGTAGCGGGCCCGCCGGGAGCCTGTCGTACTGCTTCAACCTGGACCAACATTCCGCAATCATCCACGGCAGCCCTGCTCTTCCAACCACTCCCGTCAGGACAAAGACCTCCTTTTGGAGGCGGGGCGGACCAATTGAAAGCGCTTGCGTAAACCCCGGGAAGTATGTGATGTGGGTCACCTTGACGGCCTCATGCCGTGAGCTCATGATCTGGGAATCCTTGTAAGGATCATGTAAGACCTGGGGTGGGTTGTGAACGGTGTGGTGTGGCGTCATATACGTCGCAGGACGGTCGCGTTGACCGCGGCGGCGATCGTGGCGTCAGCGGTTCAGCCATTGGCTGGGCAAGCTGAGGCACAAGCACCGGCCGCGGCGGTGACGACGAGTGCGACGGCGCGGGCTGCTGAGATGGGTGAGCCGGTTGAGGTGGTCGGCGAACGTACCGAGTACTCGCAGACGATGGCGAATCCTGACGGCACGTACACGCTGACTCAGTCGACGACACCGCAGCGCACTCAGGGGGCGGACGGTTCGTGGCGGAGCATCGACGCAGCACTGGAGCGTCGGTCGGACGGCTCGGTTGGTCCTAAGTCCACCGTGGTGGACCTGTCCTTTTCCGGCGGCGGTGCAGGCAAGGACCTGATCCGTCTTGCCACCCCGAAGGGCGCGATTGAACTGGGCTGGCCAGGGACGCTCCCGGACCCGACGCTCGACGGGGCGACGGCCACCTACCCGGAGGTGTATGAGGGGGTGGACCTGCAGTTGACCGCGACGGCAGAGGGTTTCCGCGAGATCCTCGTGGTCAAGTCTGCCGAAGCCGCGGCCAATCCGGCTCTGAACAAGATCACCCTGTCGGCGGCAGGTGAGGGCCTGAGCATCGTGCCCGGCGCGGGTGGTGGCCTGCGTGCCCTGGACGGCGACGGGAACGTGGTCTTCTCCGGCCCGGCGGGCATGATGTGGGACTCCGCCGGGGATGCCGGCACCCAGCCCCAGATGCTGCCCAGCGTCGGGGGCGAGGGGGCGGCGGAGGGCGCGCGGGATCCGACGCGACCTGACGCGGGGGATGCGACGGCGTTCCTGCCGGTCCAGGTTGCCGACGGTTCGGTAAGCGTGGTGCCCGACCAGGAGCTGCTGCGCGGCGAGAACACCGTTTTCCCGGTCTACATCGACCCCCCGATCGGCACCGGGGCTTCGGAGAAATCGGTGATTTCCTCCGACGGTGACCGCTGGTGGAACTTCGACGGCGACTACGGAGTCGGCCGCTGCTATCGCGTCGGACCGTGGTACTGCGATGCGGACCACACCAACCGCATGCTCTTCGAGTTCGCACCCACCAAGATCACCGGCATGCATGTGCTGGATGCGACGTTCCGTGCGTTTGAGACGTGGTCGTTCTCCTGCAGCCCCCATGAGATCGAACTGGTGAGGACCGGCAACATGTCGGAAGCCACCCGCTGGCCGGGCCCGTCGGAGCTGGACCACATGGGCGACCAGAACGTCTCAGCCGGGCGCGGCGACACCTGCACTCCCGAGCAGCCGGACACGTGGATCGAGTTCCACGACAACCCGGCTGAGACGGACGAGAACCTCACTGCCACGGTAAAAGGTTTCGCTGACGGCAAATTCTCCCGGCTGACCTTGATGCTGAAGGCGAAGGACGAGGGCGACGCGGACGCGTGGAAACGGTTCGACGACAACGCCGACATCCAGGTCATCTACGTGCCCAAGCCGTACCTGCCGAACAACGTCGGCATCATCCCCGGCTACGGCAATCAGCAGTACTGCGACAAGGACACTGACGATCCGACGACGGTCACGCGGGACGACCCCACGATCCAGGGGATGGTGCAGACCCAGCAGCAGCCCCAGGGCAACGAGTTCCGTGGATCTCTGCGCGCGCTGTTCAACACCGAGTACCAGAAGAGTGACGGCACCTGGGTGGATGCCTTCACCGTCAACGTGCCTGATTCGGGCTCGGTTCCCGATGACACCAAGGTGCCGTTCCCCATCGATGGGCTGGCCGAGGATGTGGAGTACCGGTTCAATGTCCTGACAGAGTCGTACTGGACCCAAAATGGCCAGAACGGGAAGCTCTCCTCCGGCCGTTCCGCATGGTGCTACTTCAAGTTCGACCCGGATGTCCCAGAGGCTCCCGAAGTCATCCCGAACACGGTCTACCAGGAGTGCACCACCGACGCCTGCGCCCCCTACGGTGGCCCAGGCGAACCCGGCAGCTTCTCGTTCAAGCCGGACCCCGCGGACACGGACATTACGGGTTACCGGTGGAGGCTGCTGACCACGGAGCCGTCCGGTGCGAAGGAAGTGACCGGCAGCACGGTGACCGTCCCGGACATCACACCGCCGCTGGCCGGTGTACAGACACTGATCGTCGAGGCCAGAGATGTCCGTCAGCGCTACGGCGCACGCGCGGAATTCCAATTCAAGGTTGCACCAGGTGATCAGGAGACCAGCCGCTGGAACTTCGTCGAAGACGCCGATGGCACGGCGAAGGACACCGGCGTCCAAGGCACCGTTCGGCACCACGCCATGCCTTATCAGCCGCAGCCGAACACGGTGACCTGGCCCCTGCGGGGGCGTCGTGGCGACAGCGATACATCGATTGAGTTCAACACCGCCATCACCGACCCGGCCAAGCAGGTCGGCTACGCCGCCACGAGCACTCCAGCGGTCAACACCCGGGACTCGTTCACGGTCTCTGCCTGGGTGTATCTCACCGACACCACTACAAACCGCGCGGTGCTGTCCGCTCCGGGCACGTCCGACTCCGCCTTCACGCTCCTGTATTCGCCGACGAAGAAGACATGGGTCTTCAAGCGGGGGTCGCAGGATGCGGTGGACGCGGTCGACATCGTGACTGGCGCAGATCAGCCCGCGACGGCGGGTGTGTGGACGCATGTGGCCGGAGTCTTCGACACGAAGAACGACGCGAACGTGGACAACGACACCATTGAGTTGGTTATCAGTGGGCGCCGCCAGGGAGAGGTCGTAGCTCACAGTCAGTCCGCCAGCTACACCCCTTGGACCTCGACGGGTGGCTTGCAGTTCGGGCGTACGAAGACCAAGGGTGGCCCGTTTGCCCAGTACTACCGGGGCAATATCGACGAGGTCGCGGCCTGGCACCGTGTTCTGGGCGACGAGGAGCTGCGCAACGAAGCGGAAGCCATCCAGCCGCCGGACAACAACCCGGCTGTGCCTTTGATCGCTCACTGGGATGCCAACGGGTCCACCGGTGCGGAGTTGACCAACCGCTCGACGTATCCGGTCGGACCGCTGAAGCTGTCGGCTTCCGGTGCGTCACTCGCCGGCGGGGACGCGGGCCTGGTGCTGGATGGCACGGCTGGTTACGCCTCGGTCACCGGGCCGGTTCTGGATGAGACAGCATCGTTCACCGTCTCCGCCAGGGTGAAACTGGACATGGCGAAACTCGATACACAGCGCGCGTACGTCTTCGGGCAGGCCACCCCGGCCGGGGGACAGTCGTCCTGGGCTCTGTGGGTAGAGAGGGACACCGAGGGCTATAAGTGGAACTTCGGGCGCACAGCGACCGACGCAGCGGGCGCGGTTGTCAGCAGCGGCCTGGTTACCTCTCTCGATGTTGCCGGCACGGACGACTGGGTTCAGGTCACTGGCGTGTTCGACGCCGCTGAGCCCGTCGCTGGGGGCTACGGCACCACGAATCTGTATGTGAGCGATAACCCCCAGCCGCCGAACGGCACCAATGCCTTCAGCGACGAGCACCTCATGCAGGGCAGCGGCACGCTTGCGGCCGGCCGCGCTGCTGGGTCTACCGGAAACTACCTGCCCGGAAGCCTGCAGGACCTGCGCGTGTGGGCAGGTGCCATGAATGCCAGCCAGGTCTACGACAAGATCATCGCCCCTTCATAGCTCGGCTCTGCGCTTACAAGAGGTGGGGCAGATTGATCACGTCCGCCCCACCCTGGCACATCAGCTCCGATTCGCCTTCACCCGCACCCGGTACCAGGGGCAGCGTCTTCCTGCCGCCAGCAGGCGGCCAGATTGAAACGGATATGCATGAAACCGTTCGCGCGCTATGTCATCAGACATGGTCGTAGTCAAGAACGCACCCGCGTCGGCCTCGTACGGCATGTCGCGGCTGTGGTTGGCTTCAGCCTCATTCCTGCCTTGCTGACCCCCATAGCCTTTGCTGCGACAGTCGATCCGCTCGGCAGACTCGAGCTGAAGGCTCCGATACCGCAGAAAGTGTCCCGGTTCACGGGCAAGCCGGACAAGAAGACAGCCGCACTGCTGAAGAAGGCTGCGGAGAACGGCCGCGCCGACTCGGCCCGTGCGAAGGCGGATCAAAGCAAGACGGTCTCCTGGCCGAAGGCGGGCACAGCAACGATCACAGTCCCCGCGACTGGCACAACCAAGGCTTCCCCGGGCGCTCTCCCGCTCACGCTGACGTCGCCGAAGCCGGCCAAGAAGGCCCCGTCCGTCGAGGCTGCGGGCACTGTCAAGGTCAATGTGCTGGACCAGAAGCAGGCGGCGGCTCTGGGGGTAAAGGGTGTCGTCCTCACCGTCACCGGACCGACGACCGGCGGTGCCACCGAACTCGCCATAGACTACGGCAAGTTCGCTTCTGCCTACGGCGGCGACTGGGCCGGACGCCTGCAAATCCTTCGCCTGCCCGAATGTGCACTGAAGGACCCGGCGAGCGCAAAGTGCCGCACCCGCACACCTGTCACGTTCACCAACCACCGCAAGAACAACCGCATTGACGCAGAACTGTCCTTCAAACCCGCTCCCACCACGACCACTCGCGCGACGGGGACGGCGGCCGCACCTGCCGCGGGCCAGACGACGGTGCTCGCACTCGCCGCCGGCACACAGTCCAGTACAGGGGACTACAAGGCCACGCCGCTCGCATCCTCCTCCACCTGGGAGGCCGGCGGCTCCTCAGGCTCATTCACCTGGTCGTATCCGCTGCCCGTCCCGCCGTCGGCTGCCGGCCCGAAGCCGGGCCTGACCATTTCCTATGACTCGGGCAGCGTGGACGGTCGCACGGCCAACACGAACAACCAGGGCAGCACGGTCGGCGAGGGCTTCGACCTCACCTCCTCGTACATCGAGCGCAGTTACGGCTCGTGCGACGACGACGGCCAGACCGACAAGTCCGACCTGTGCTGGAAGTACGAGAACGCCTCGCTCGTGCTGAACGGCAAGGCCACCGAACTCGTCAAGGACGACACCACGGGCAAGTGGCGGCTGAAGAACGACGACGCCTCCACCGTCATCCACTCCACCGGCGCCGACAACGGCGACGACGACGGCGAGCACTGGACCGTCATCACCGGTGAAGGCACCAAGTACGTATTCGGCCTGAACAAGCTCGCCGACGCCCCCGCGGGCGACCGTACCCAGTCGGTGTGGACCGTTCCGGTCTTCGGTGACGATGCCGGCGAGCCCGGCTACGCGGACGGCACCAGCTTCGCCACCCGTGACAAGAAGCAGGCCTGGCGCTGGAACCTCGACTACGTCGAGGACACCCACAGCAACGCCATGTCCTACTGGTACACCGCCGAAGAGAACAACTACGACAAGCTCGGCGACGACACCACCGGCACCCCCTACACCCGCGGTGGATATCTGAACGAGATCCGCTACGGCCAGCGGGCCGACTCGGCCGGCTCGCTGTTCAGCGGCAGCCCTGCCGCGTCGAACAAGGTCGTCTTCGACTACAAGGAACGCTGCATCCAGTCAGGCACCGGCTGCAGCAACCTCGACCCGGACACTCGCGACAACTGGCCCGACGTCCCTCTGGACGCGATCTGCCAGAACAACGTCAAGTGCACCGGCAACGTGGGCCCAACCTTCTTCACCCGCAAGCGCATGACGACCGTCACCACATACGCATGGGAAGCGGCAGCCCCCACGCCCGCCTTCACTCCTGTGGACCAGTGGGCGCTCACACAGGCCTACCTGGACCCGGGCGAAACCGGTGACTCCGCCGACCAGTCCCTGTGGCTGGACGAGATCCGCCACACCGGCATGCGCGGCACACCCATCACCCTGGATCCGGTCAAGTTCGACCACGAGTACCTGGCCAACCGCGTCGACGGCGCCCAGGACAACATCCTGCCGCTGCACAAACCCCGCCTGTACACGATCACGTCGGAGACCGGCGCCGAGACGGTCGTCAACTACCTGCAGGCCGACTGTCTCGCAGGCCAGGCCAAGCCCAGGCCCGACGAGAACACCCGCCGCTGCTACCCCGTGTACTGGTCGCCCAACGGTGAGAAAGACCCGATCCTCGACTGGTTCCACAAGTACCCGGTCGAACAGGTCTCCACCTCCGACCCCAAAGGCGGCGGACTGACCGTCAGGAACACCTACACCTATTCCGGCGGCGGCGCCTGGCACTACAACGAGGACCCGCTGGTCAAGGAAAAGGAACGCACCTGGTCGCTCTGGCGCGGCTTCGAGAAGGTCACCCATCTCACCGGTATGGCCAGCAGGACCCAGTCCAAGACCGTGAGCGTCTACCTACGAGGCATGGACGGCGACCGGGTGCTCGGCACCGACGGCAAGCTCCCCGACCCGACTGCACGCAAAACCGCCACGGTCACCGGCATCAAGGCGCCGGCAATCACCGACTCGGACCAGTACGCCGGCTTCACCCGCGAAACCGTCACCTACAACGGTGCCGCCGGCCTCGAGGTCGGCGGCACGGTTAACGACCCGTGGTCCCAGGTGACCGCGACCCAGCACAAGTCGTACGCCGACACCGAGGCGTACTACGTGCGTACCGGTGCTACCCACGCCCGCACCAACATCACCACCAGCCTCCCGGCCCGTGACCGGGTCCGCTCCACGGTGACGACCTACGACGCCTACGGCATGGCTGTGACCGTCGAGGACAAGGGCGACACCGGCATCACCGGCGACGAGAAGTGCTCCCGCACCTGGTACGCCCGCAACGACGCCGTGGGCATCAACTCGCTCGCCTCCCGCACCAGTGTCATGGGCAAGCCCTGCGCCATCACCGGTGACGCCCTCGATCTCCCGGCCGATGCGACTGTCCCGGGCGACGTGATCTCCGACACCGCCACCGCCTACGACAGCACCACCTGGTCCTCCACCCAGACGCCCACCAAGGGTGAGCCACAGTGGAGCGGTCGAGCCCAGAGTTACACCGCCGCGAACAATCCGGTGTGGCAGAAGGTCGCCACTACGACGTATGACACCCTCGGCCGTCCGCTGGCGGTCAAGGACACCAACGACACCGCCATCGCCACTATGACCTACACCCCGGTGGCGGCTGGCCCGACGACCAGCAGCACGGTCGCCAACGCGCTGGGGCACACCACTCCCACGGACGTGGACTTCGCCACCGGCGTTGCCGTTAAGGTTACCGACCCCAACCGCAACATCACTGAAAGTGAGTACGACAGCCTCGGCCGTGTCACCAAGACCTGGCTTCCCGACCGCTCCAAGCTTGGAGCGAAGACCCCCAACTACGTCTACGACTACCACGTCACTGCCACTGACCTGCCGTGGGTGTCCACTGGCACTCTCAAGGGTGACGGCAGTGGCTACAACACCACCTACGAGATTTACGACAGTCTCTTGCGGCCGCGTCAGACCCAGACGCCGTCACCGGCGGGCGGCCGGCTGGTCGCACTGACCTGGTATGACGAGCGTGGTCTTGCGACTTCCGCCCACTCCGACATCTGGGACGCCAACAACGCCCCGTCGGGCATCCTGGTGGAAGTCGATGGCGGCCAGGCGCCTATGCAGGTGGACACCACCTACGATGGTGCCGGACGGGCCGTCAAGGCGGAGACCAAGGTCCACAACGTCCTTCGCTGGACGGCGATCGACACCGTCTACACCGGCGACACCGTCACCACCACGGCCCCGGCCGGCGGTCAGGCCAACGCAGTGGTCATCAACGCCCTCGGCCAGGCGACCCAGCGCCGCGAATACGGCGGCACTCAGCCGACCGGCGTCGACTACACGGCCACAAACTTCACCTACTTCCCCGCCGGACAGCAGGAGACAGTCACCGGCCCGGACCAGGCGAAATGGACGTACAAGTACGACCTGTTCGGCCGTCAGACCGGTTCGGGTGACCCGGACAAGGGCACGGCGACCACCACGTACAACGCGCTCGACCAGGCCATCACGACCACCGACTCCCGCGGCAAGACCCTTACCACCGAGTACGACACCCTCGGCCGCGAGACCGGCCTGTGGGACACCAGTACCGCTGCCAAGTCCGACGCCAACAAGCTCGCCGCATGGACCTTCGACACTCTCAGAATGGGCCAGCAGGACACTGCGGTCCGATACGAGAACGGCGTCGCCCAGGCCACCAGCAAGGCCTACACGCAGAAGGTCACGGGCTACGACCACCTCTACCGGCCGACCGGTACCTCGCTGACTCTGCCCTCCAACGACCCCCTCGTAGCCGCAGGTGTGCCCACCACGCTGTCGACTGCCGCCAGCTACAACGTGGACGGCACCGTCTGGACTGCCCGAAGCCCGGGTGTCGGAGGCCTGGCCACCGAGACCATCGAGTACAAGTACGGCTCACTGGGCCAACTGACCGGGTCTCACGGAATCAGCGACTATGTTCAGGCGGCGACGTATACCGAGCATGGCGACTTGCGACAGCTCAACCTCGGCGTCGGCACCGTCGCAAAAAAGGCAACCCTCCACTACGGCTACGAGACCGGCACCCGACGTCTCAACAAATCCTGGGTCACAGACGATGTTCACGGCTACATGCCGCAGGAGCTCAACTTCACCCAGGACGACGCAGGCAACGTCACATCGATCTTCGACGCCACCACCCAGGGCGGTACATCGAAGGCCGACTACCAGTGCTTCAGCTACGACGGCCACCGCCGCCTGACCGACGCCTGGACCCCGAAGACCGCAGACTGCGCCACATCCGGGCGCACGACCTCCAATATTGACGGCGCAGCCCCGTACTGGTCCAGCTACACCTACACCAGCTCCGGCCAGCGCAAGACCGAAACGCAGCACGCGACGTCGGGCGACCAGGCCACGACCTATGAATACGGCACACCCACAAACCAGCCCCACCCGCTGGCTCGAACCACCGGCGCCCAGGCGGCCACCTACACGTACGACAAGACGGGCAACACCACCAGCCGTCCCGGCACCCAGGCCCAGCAGACGCTCACCTGGAACTCCGAGGGCAAACTCGTCGGCACATCCGAGCCCGCTGCCAGCGGGAAAGCCGCCACCGGCACCAGCTACCTCTACGACGCGAACGGTGAGCTCCTCATCCGCCGCCCCACCACCACAGACGGCGACACCGTCCTCTACCTCGGCGGCACCGAGGTCCGCCTCACCACCAAGGGCACAACCAAGACGCTGTCCGGAACCCGCTACTACACGGCATCCGGCCAGAGCATCGCGGTCCGCACCGCGACCGCAGGCGTCACCGGCACCAAACTCAACTTCCTAGCCTCAGACCACCACGGCACCTCCAGCCTCGCTCTGGACGCCACCACCTTCGCACTCACCAAGCGCCACACCACCCCCTTCGGCGCACCCCGCGGCACCAACCCCACCACATGGCCCGACGACAAAGTTTTCCTCGGAAAGCCGGCCGACACAACCACCGGCCTCACCCACATCGGCGCCCGCGAATATGACCCCTCCAACGGTCAGTTCATCAGCGTCGACCCGATTCTGGCCCTCGACCAGCATCAATCGCTCAACGGCTACGCCTACGCCAACAACAACCCGAGCACCTTTTCCGACCCCACCGGCCTCATGAACGCCGACGTCGGCAGCGCATGCACCAACCATTGCGCAAAGGAAAAGAAATGGGTCGAAAAAACCATCCTGAAAAACGACAAGGGCACTGCCCAAGTCGCCAACACCGGAGCCGCAAGTGGAAGCGGGGATGGATGGTGGATTACCTTTGGTAAAACCCTCGATGACGAGGTAATGAACCTAGGGAACGGCATAGTCGACTACGCCATTAGCGACGTAAGCAACGCCTGGAACTGCGTCACGCTCAACGGAACATGTACTGAGTACGCCGTCGGAAAAGTTAAAGATCTAACGTTCGCATCTATGGCAGAGGGTCTCCTCTACCGAGGTAGCGAAGTCTATAATGACTTCGCCAACGGGCGATCCGCCCAGGGTGCAGCCAAGATAACATTCGATGTCATCGTAGCTGTCATAACACATAAATCGCTTAAGCCATGCCACAGCTTCCTACCAGGAACTGGCGTTCTCCTCGCGGACGGCACACGGAAAGCCATCGAGGACGTCGAAGTCGGCGACGTTGTCGCAACCACGGACACCAAGACCGGAGAAACGGTCGAAAAGAAGGTCACTGAAACGATCGCCACGGAAGACGACAAGGAATTCACTGAAATCGTCATATCCGTAAACGGCGACTACTCGAGCATCATAGCCACCGACACACACCCATTCTGGGTCCCCGACCTGAAAAAATGGGTCAAAGCAGGAAGCCTCCGGATTGGACAGTCGCTGCGCACCAGCGCAGGCACACACGTCCAAATCTCCCAAGTCACCCACTACACCAAGCGCCAGCGTACCCACGACCTCACAATCGAAGACATCCACGCGTACTATGTGCTGGCGGGGGCCACGCCAGTTCTGGTGCACAACTGTGGAGGCGATCCAAATGCCCGCGGTGGGATCTACACACTCCGAGACGTGGACGACAATGTTGTCAGAACTGGACGAACAAATGACTTGCAGCGGAGAGAGCGCGAGCACGCCCGCGGGGATGACACCGCCGACTACAGTTTCCAAGTCGAATACCGCACGGACGTCTACCGGGAGCAGCGTGGTTTGGAGCAAATCGTCTGGATGACCAATGGGCGTCCTACGCTGCCCGGTGTGAGAAGGACGGCCGGAGTCAATGTAAGAAATCGGAACTACAATAAATACATGGATGCTGCTGGGCAGTTCTTCGCCAAGTGGTATCCGGGACAAGGTGGTTAGAGGTGACTCGAAAGTTGCCGTATTCACCAGGGGATATCTTCGCGGTACCTCTTCGTGATCACGGATACGTGCATGGCGTGGTGGCCAGGGCGGATGGCAAGGGCGTCGTGCTCGGCTATTTCTTCGGTCCGCGTGTGGAGTCCCTCGAAAGCCCGCCGCAAGCGTGTACGTTCGAGGCGAATTTGGCGATTAAGATCTGCCGGTTCGGCGACCTTGGACTTATTCGAGAAAAGTGGCCGGTCGTGGGTAGGCTGGAATCATGGAATCCTGCGCAATGGAGTGTCCCTGAGTTCTGTAGGGGTGGGGATATTCGTGTCGTTTACGACGATGATTCGCTCACGGTTTCCCGCGAAGAGCGACTCGATTCGCGTGAATGTCGACTGCTTCCGCAGGATGGGCTCGAAGGGGCAGGCTTTGTAGAGATTAAGCTCACGCGCCTCCTGGGCGCGTAACTCGTCACAAATAGGCCCTGCCGGATGCAATCTGGCAGGGCCTATTTGGTGCCTGGGTCTGTGAAGGGCCCCACCGGAAGAAATCCCGGCGGGGCCCAGAGGCGTTTGACGGCAACGCTGACGGCAACGTCAGCGGACGACGGCTGCTGTGGGTGGGTCGTCGGGGTCGTTGCCGGTGGGGCTGAGGGCGTTGCCGAGGGTGTTGATGGCTTGGCGCTGGAGGCGGAGTCGGACGTGGGCGTAGACGCCGGCGGTGACGCCGATGTGGGCGTGGCCCAACAACTCCTTGATCACGACGAGGTCGACGCCCTGTTCAAGAAGCAGGGTGGCGGTCGAGTGCCGTAGGTCGTGAAACCGGATGCGGCGAAGTCCTGCGCCGTTGAGGAGTCGGCTGAAGCTGCGGGTGAGGTTGGTGGGTTCGAGAGGGCCGCCGGTGAGGGTGGTGAACACGAGTCCGTTGTCCGACCAGCCCGTCCGTACGACCCGGCGTGCTTCCTCCTGCTGTTCCCGGTGGGCCTTCAGGGAGTTGATGCATTCGGTGGGGAGGGCGATGCGGCGTTCGGAGGCGCGGGTCTTGGTGTGCAGGACGGTCAGGCCACCGGTGCGGGTGCGCTGGAGGGAACGGTGGATGGCGGCGGTTCCCGTGTTGAGGTCGAGGTCTTCCCAGTGCAGCCCGAGGAGTTCACCCTTGCGGAGGCCGGTGCGCAGGGCGAGTTCGTACAGAGCGTGGAGCCGGTCGCTGCTGGCCGCGTCGAGGAACTGCCGGGCTTCGCTCGCGGTGAAGGGCTTGAAGCGCCGGGGGCGGGGTGCGGGGGTCTTGACGTTGCGGGCGACGTTGCGGGGCAGGTCGTCTTCGCGGACGGCGTGCTCCAGGGCGGACTTGAGGACCGAGTGGATGTAGGTCACGGTCAGCGGGGAGAGCCGCTTGTTGCAGCACTGGCCGATGGCGCAGCAGGAGCGCCGGTCGGTGTCGCGTCCCTGGGCGCAGCACTGGCAGGTGACGCGGAGGCGGTCGAGGAAGGTACGGACGTCGCGGGCGGTGAGGCGGGCGAGCTTCTTGGCTCCGAGGCCGGGGTTGAGATGGAGGCGGACGCAGGCGGCGTAGCGGGTGTTCTCCCGTACCTGGTGGACGGCGATGCCGTTCAGCCAGTACGTCAGGTACGTGCTGACGCTGTTGTCGGCCGCCGCGACGGGCAGACCGAGGTTGCTGGCGGCGATCTTCTCGGTGAGCTTGGCGAGGGCCTCCTTGCGGGTGGTGCCGTAGACGCGGATGCGCTTGCGGGTGTTGCCGGGGGCGAGGACGTATCCGGCGGCTTCCCAACGGCTGTCCTTGCGCTGGTAGACGGTTCCGTCGCCGTTGGCGCGGGAGCGGGTGCGGCGGGACGTTGCGGGGCGCGGTGTGGCCATCAGGCGGCGGCTTCCTGTTCGAGACGGGTGCGGATGAAGTCGGTGACGGCGTGGGCGGGGATGCGGCGGGCGCGGCCGAGGGTGATCGAGGCGAGTTGGCCGGTGCGGAGCAGGTCGTAGACGGCGGAGCGGCCGAGCTGGAGGCGGGTCATCACCTGGGGCACCGTGAGCAGATCCAGCGCCGGTGCCGCGTCCGCGTGGAGTACGGCGGGCAGGGGCGAGGTCATCAGCAGCCCCCTTCGGCTGCGAACTGCCGTTCCAGTTCCTTGCGATGCCGGACGTGGGCTGCGACGAGGGCCGCGCCGGGGCTGTAGCCCGAGCCGAGGTAGTCCCAGTGACCGACGACGAGCGTGGTCGTCGGGTCGGACTCGGGCAGGCCGGCGTGGGCTCGGGCCTGTTCGGTGCGCCAGGTGCGGCGGGCGTCGCGCAGCGCGCTCAGGGTGGTGGAGTAGTGGCGGGACTTGGTGGAGAAGTGGCCCCGGAAGCCGAGCATGTGGGCCCACTTCCGGAGCTTGAGGTGGGCGAACTCCGGCAGCTTTCCCAGCTCCCAGCAGGTGCGGATCATCTGCCGGACGTGGCATGCGACGGCCAGGCGGGGCAGCGGGCGGGCCTGCCCGGTGCCGTCACAGGCGGTGCAGGGGAGCGGGGTTCCGCGAGGCAGGAGGGTGGCGCCGCGTCCCTGGCAGGGGCGGCAGAACAGGGCGCGGTCGAGGGTGCCGGAGGCGTCGGCGGACTTGGTGGCGTACTTGGCCACGTAGGCGGCCACGGCCTGGTCGGTGAATTCGGCGTCGGTGCCGAAGGCCGTGATCTCACGTACGTCGAGCTGTTCGCCCCAGACGAGTTCGCGTTCCCCGATCGCGTCCGACTCGACCGTGACGCGGACCCGGGCGGCGGCGGCCCGGATGGCGTCGGTGAGCACGGCGGCGGTGGCGTACGAGGGCGGGGGCTGGGTGCTGCCTTCGGGGCCGTCGAGGCGGATCACGGCGTGGAAGTGGACCAGGCCCCGCTTCTGGTACTCGGCAACCTTGGCGAAGGACACCCGCAGAACTGTGCGGGCGGCCTTCTGGGTGAGGCCGAGCCGGACGGCGAGCTCGCGGCGCAGGTAAGTGGTGAAGCGCGCCCACAGGGCTCCGGCGTGGGCGTTGAAGAGAACCGCGCCCGCGTAGTCGTACGTCGCCGGATTGAGCGGTGTGCCGAGCAGCGGATCCGTGGGCTCGTGGCGGATTCCGCAGCGGCAGGGCCGGGCGTCGGGGCGGTTGTGGACGGGGCCGAAGGAGGGGGCGGTGAGGGTGGCGAAGACGCGGGGGTGGGTGCGGACGGTGTCGGGGACGGTCTTGCCGCCGGAGAGGCCGGCGCGGATGAGGTGGTAGGTGTCGGCGGCGTAGAGGCGGGAGCAGGCCGGGCAGCGTGAGGCACGGCGGTTGCCGCACGTGGTCAGCAGGCTGCCGGTGGGCTCCTCGGAGGAGGCGTAGGAGCGCAGTACCTCGCCGGTCTTGATGTCGACGGTGGTCGTCTGGCCGGTCAGGCGGACGGGTTCGGTGCAGCCGCCGAGGCGTTCGATCTGCTGCTGTGCGCGATCGAAGTCGGGGTGGTTGGCGAGGTGGATCAGGTCCCGCACGGCGGGGCTTGCCACGTGGCGCAGGTCGAGGGTGACCATTCGGGGCGTGTCCCTTCTGTCGGGTGGGTGGCCCCGAGCAGCAACCAGCCAGGCGAGGAGACATGTTGGTGCTGCTCGGGGCATGACGAACCGGGCCCAGGGGCGGGCGTGGGTTCAGCGAGGGGGATGTGGCCGGTGGGGGCCGGTGCTCAGAGCTGAGCGAGTGCGGCGGTGGCCACCGGCAGGGCGATGCCCATGCGTGTGCCCAGGTGGGCGGCGGTGATCGGTGTTCCGTGCTCGGCGCGGTGGGTGTCCGCGATGCGCCGGGCCGCGTCCAGCAGGGCGGCCGGAAGGGCAGGGCCGGAAGCGGGTCGGCCCGTCGTGGTGACGGCGACCGGCGGAGCGGTGGCCGGAGCGGGCTCCAGCTCCTCGGTCATGGAGGCGGCGATCTGCGGGGCGGGAGTCGGGGGTGCCGATTCGGGCGATGGAGCGACGTCGGGCACCGGATCGGTGGCAAGGGCGGCGGCGGCGGCCTCCAGGCGTGGGTTGGGGCGGGTGAGGGCGTGGAACTGGGCGAGGAAGGCGGGGCCGACGTGGCCCCAGCCGAGGAGCAGGAGCGGGGCGACGGTGTCCAGGCAGGCCCGTCCGTAGCGTCCGGCCAACAGCGGTTCGGCGGTGTTCAGCGCGAGGGTGAGCAGGCCGCACAGGTGCAGCAGCCGGGCGCCGGCCTTCAGCTCCGCCTTGGGGACGCCACGCAGAGCGAGGAAGCGCAGGGCGACCAGGAGCCCGACGACGGACAGGTCGACCATGGGGGCGATCAGTGGCGCGATCGGGTGGGGGACGCCGAGCCGCAGGGCGAGGGCCCAGACGTTGCCGAAGGAGAAGACGAAGGCCAGGGCCGCGATGACCGCCATGACCACGGTCACGGTGCGCCGGGTGAACCGTTCCTCCGCCATGTCCTCAACCTCCTTTCCGATGTGGGCTTTCGGGGCTACTTGGCGAGCGACGGCCGGGGTGCCGTGGTACGGCCGGTCGAGGAGAGGAGGGCGTCCAGGCACAGGTCCGGATCAGCGGTCAGGTGCGAGGTGGCTTCGGCGACGCGGGTGGCGTCGGCGTCGGAGACGTAGGGGGTGCGGATGCGGGTGTAGCCGGGGCGGCCCTGCATCGCCATCACCGCGACGCCGACGTAGGCGGGGTCCTGCAAAATGACCGGGCTGGCATCGGGCCAGTTGCGGATGTCGTCGCCGAGTGCGGCCACCGCGGCTTCGACGGTCTTCTGCGCGAAGGACAGTCCGATGGGGCACACGTCGCGGATGAAGGTGGGGATGGCGTCGCCGGTGGTCTTCTGGCTGATGAGGATCACCAGGATGCCGACGCTGCGGCCCTTCTTGACCAGGTCCTCCACCAGCCGGGCGTTCTCCGCCGTCAGCGCGGCCAGCCGGTTCTTGGCCGGGTCGCTGCCCTTGTACTCGCGGAAGTACGTGTGCGCCTCATCAATGATCAGGATGGTGAGCGGCCACTGCGGCGAGGGCCCGACGTGCCACATGTTCTTCACGCCCAGCACGTCCCGGATGGTCGCAGAGCGCCGCTTGCGCAGCTCCACCAGGCGCTTGAACAGCGCGTTCGCTTCATCGAGATCGTCTCCGCAGAACGCGAACATCCGCTTGACCAGGTCGGCATAGTCGCCCTCCGAGGCCCGCGACACCTTGCCGTCCGCCGTCACGAACTGCACGGACGCAGACGGCGCGAAGTCACACACGAACTTGTTGACCCCCGAGGTCTTGCCCGCACCCGGGACGCCGGCCACTGTCACCCCGGGCACGTTGGCCAGGGACACGCACACCTTCGCGGCGTACTCGTCCACACCCAGCTCCCAGCGCGTCAGGTCCACGGGCGGGAGGCCAGTGGGCCGGTGCGTGGTCGGCGTGGTCAGCGGGTCGGAGCGCACGCCCCGGATCACCACCCTGCCGGGGCCGTCCGGCAGCACGGACACCCGCGTGCACCGCCAGGCGTCGGCGAGGAACCGCGCAGACTTCTGGTACTCCTCCAGCCCGACCTTCGGCAGCGTGCGCGCCCGCACGACCACGCCGAACCGGTCCGGCTTCACCTTGATCCGAGGTGTCAGCACCCGGGGCGCGGGGGCGGGGCCGTCCTTGGACGCGGTGATCTGCGCGAGCAGGCCAGGGGTCTTGTCGGTGACCGTCAGCCCGGCCATCCGCGCGAGCCGTACCCAGCCCCAGCGCACCCGCACTGCCTGCCGCATGCTGACCCGCGTGCCCCGGTCGGCCCGCACGTAGCGAACCACCCTCACCAGCAGCCACACACCCACCAGCATGACCACGACCAGCAGCGCGTCCGGCGCGTACTTCGTCACGGCTTCCATGTCAGGCCCCCTCTTCGCGTATCAGGCGGAGCACATGGGCCAGGTCCAGGCGGGCCGCGTGCTCCGGGTTCAGGCCGAGCAGATCGAGCACCGCAGACGAGGCGGAGAACGTGGCCTTCCCCTCGGTCCCCGGCAGGGGCCGGAGCGAGTGCAACTCCCGCCCCAGCGCGGCGTTTTCGAAGCGGATCACTGGGCCGCCTCCACTGTCACCAGCTCCAGCCGGGCAGCGCGGTAGGCGACGCCGTCGGAGAGCTGGCCGTTGAAGATCCGCGCCCACGGGGTCGCGAACAGCTCTACCGGCCGCACCATCAAGCCCGGCTTCAACCCGGCCGCCAGGCCCGTCTCCGGAACCGTGATCTTCAGGACCTCGGCCCGGCCGTCCTCCATGAGCATCACGATCACCGTGTGCAGCGAAGCCCCGGTCTCCCGGTCGGTGGCGACCTCCCCGGTCTGCTGGTCCTTGATCTTCAGCACCGGCTCGGTGCCCGCGATGCACACCGCCGACGGCAGCAGGGCAACACGGATTCGAGTCATGGCCATGCCATCACACCCCTTGTTCGATGGAGCCGCTTGATCGGCTCGACATGGAGCATAAGGAGGTGATCGCTCAACTTGCAAGCTCGATTAGGTTGTGAAGTCGATCAGGTCGGTAGGCGGTCAGGTGGGGAACGCGGGGATGTGCCTGTAGCGCTACGGCTTGCTGGCGATACCGTGGGGGCATGACCCTGCCCTTGGACGAGGACTCCCGGCCGCCGTATCTCCAGGCCGCCGAGGCCCTGCGGGACGCGATCTTGAACGGCGAGTTTCGCCCCGGCAAGCGTCTGCCCTCGGCCAACGTGCTGGGTGATCGGTTCGGTGTCTCCAGCTCTACCGTCCAGAACGCCCTGCGTGTGCTCAAGCAGGAAGGCTTGGTCTACTCCCAGCTCGGCCGGGGCAGCTACGTCAGTACCTCTGTCGGCGGGAGTGCCGAAGAGGCCAACGGGGAGCACGAGGACGTTGACACCGAAGGGCCGGACTGGCCGGTCGACGTCATCCGCAACGAAGACGCCCGACCGCCCTACGCCCAGGTCGCCGACATCCTCCGCCGAGAAATCACGGAAGGCACCTACCCTCCGGGCTCCCAGCTCCCTCCCGCCCGAGAGATCCAAGAGCGATTCAAAGTCGCCAACTCCACCGCCCAGAACGCCTATCGAAGTCTCAAGCAAGCGGGGCTGGTGTACGCGGTCAAGGGGCGTGGCGTCTTCGTTCGCCAGGAGCCGGAGCCAGGCAAGCACCACGGGCCGATCACGAACTACCTGCTGCGCGAGGAGATCGACCGCGAAGCACGTGTGGCCGCCACCGAGTTTGCCGACCTCAGTGACGATGAGCTGCTGGCGCGGGAAGCGGAGCTGGATCAGCAATGGGACGTGGTTCGGGAGGAGCATCAGCGACTCTTCAGCGAGCGCCGCAAGGTCAAGCGGGAGAAGAGCCGGCGCGGCCTGTTCCTGCCACCCCTCCATGACGACGGCGCCGAACCGGACATGTCGCCGAGCGAGAAGCTGAACACCGCACTGGCCGAATCGAAGAAGCGCCGGCAGCGGCGACCCTGACCAGCGGCCGGGCAGCTTGGCCGACAGGGGAGCTGTTCAGAGTTTCTTTACTTGATCAAGGCGGTCCGCTGGCGCGGCCCGCGCGCGCTCCGGCCCTGCGGGGCCGCCGCCCGCTCCTGTCTCCGCCCTGCAGGCGACGACCCCGCCGGTCCGGGCGCGCAACAGCCAGCACAGCAAACCACCTGGGGCGCTGCCCCAGACCCCGGCCCTCTCTCTGAGGGGCAGGGGGCCGCGTGCGGGTGCGGCTTCGTCGTGGTGTGAGGTCGTGGGTCGCGGGAGGGGTCCCTCGTCGCCCGGTCACCGGAGGCGTACCAGGAACCCCCGGGGGCCGCCAAGGCCGAGCGCACGCGTCACGAAGTGAGCCTTGGCGGCCCCCGGAGAACCCTGGCACGGCGAAGCTGCCCGACCGACGAGGGACCCCTCCCGCTCAGGCCCCAATTCCGCCGGAGTTCCGGCTCCCCGCGTGGTGGGGCACCCCTGTGGGTGGGTGTCTGCCGGATTGCCCCCGGCTGATGTGCCGGCCGGGCGTACCGTGGAGCGGGAGGTGGTGAGTTGATGATTACGGAGCTGGCCGACAACGTCCGAAAGTACCGGCGTCGCGCGGGGATGAGCCAGGAGGAACTGGCCCATGCCGCAGGTGTTTCCCCGGGCACGGTACGCAAAGCCGAGCAGGGTGGCACTCTCCGCATGGAGACCCTGCACACGCTCGCCCGCGCGCTGGGGGTGACCACCGCCGCCTTGATGGCCTCCGATGCCCCGGAGCCCGTCGGGCAGACCGAGGAGCCGAACCGCGTCAACCTGATCCAGCTCCGCGCCGTCCTCACCCCAGCCGTCGGACTCGTGGACCAGGACGCCGAAGCCGTGGCCGAGGAACCGAACCTGCGCACCTTCCGACGGACGCTGCAAGACGCACGGGTGCTGTACTTCTCCGACAGCTACAAGAGCGTCGCGGCCCAACTGCCGAACCTGCTGCGTGATGCCGCACAAGCCGTCGCCTACTACGACAGCGGGGACGAGCACCGGCAGGCCCTGCTGGCCCGCGCCGAGGCGCTGCGTCTGGCCGGCACCTACCTCACCCAGGTACGGCAGTACGACATCGCGTACGCCGCCGTGCGCGGCGCCATCATGGACGCCCGTAAAGCCGGGGACATGCTTGCGGCGGGCTCCGGTGTCGGCTGCATGTGTTGGCTGCTGGTGCGGCAGGGCCGCTTGGACGAGGCGGAACAGGTCGCCGCCCAGAGCATGGACGCGGTGGAGCCGAAGATCACCGGGGCCGAGCCGGACCACTACGCGGTGTGGGGCGGCCTGGCGATGGAGGCCGCCGCCGCAGCCGCGAGGAACAACCGTCCCGACGAGGCGAAGGAGTACCGCCAGGCCGCCCGGGTCGCGGCAACCGCGGTCGGGACGGCACATCGCAACGTCTCCCGGCACTGGTCCGTCTTCGGGCCGGTCACCGTCGCCGTCAAGGCACTTGAGGATTCCCTGGTCGTCGGCGACGCCCGCGCGGTGGTGCGCAAGGCGGGCGAGCAGGAGGAGTTGTCGCCCAAGGCGTGGAAGCGCTTGGGTAGGCCCAGCACCAACGACGGGAACCGCTTCACCCTCGATGTGGCGCGCGCCCACACCCGGACCGGCGACTTGTCCGCCGCCATGGACGAGTTGACCCGCGCTCGGGAAGCCGCCCCGCAGTGGCTGCGGCACCAGAACGGGGCCGCCGAGACCATGCAGGAGATCCTCGCCAGGCGCAAGCGCACCCTCACCACGGAGATGCGCGAAATGGCCGACTACCTGGGCGTTGTCGGGTAGCCGCCACGCAGCGTGGCAGTTTGCAAACCAAGAGTCGCGAACTGCCATGGACCTCGACTGGGGTGACGATTAGTCAGTGCCTACGGTCGGTGTGTCCACCATCAGTGACCCAGGCCGGGGGTGCCCAGTGAGCCAGCCCAGGAGCGATGCCGACCGCATGCGCCGCAGAGACCTGTACGACGCCGCGTCGGGCGGGGGAGGTCCCCGCTTACTGCCGTGGACCAGCCCGGAGGGGAAGCCCTGCTATCTGAGCACCGATGGCCGGGGCTACCTCTCCACCCTCGCCGACAGCATCGAGACTGTGCAGCTCAGCATGGGCCAGGAGCTGCTGGAGCACGCCCGAGAAGCCACGGCACCCGGAGCGCCAACTCTGTCGGCCACCGAATACCGGTGGCTGGCCCGCCGGTTGACCGAGGCCCTGGCGGACGCGCTCCGAGTAGCCGACTCGCGCGGACAGCGCCTACCGGGCCCGGAAGCGGAAGGGGTGGACGAGAGTGCCTGACTCTGCGGACACCGACGCACCGGTCCGCGACTCCGTACGGGGGCGCTACCGCTTCCGCGAGTACCACGTGACCACCGTCCCCGACCCCCTGGCTCTGCCGGCCTTCACGGCGCTCTGCGTCACCGGCCAGGAACGCAACTGCGGTGCCACATCCGGCACCCTGCACACCCCGGACGAGCTGACGCGCTGGATCGCCGGACACTGCGCCCAGACCGGCCACCAGCACTACGAGCAGACCGTCCGCGCCATACTCCGCGCCGAGCCCGGAGCGTGGCAGTAAAGTCCCCCTGCGCCGACACCGCGCCAGCGGCAGCACCACCGTGCGCCCCGCGCTCCTGACGGCAGTAGCGACGCCAACAACCACGGATTCCCCCGCACAACCACGGACACCAGCGGAACCCGTAACCGCCGCTGATCCGCGAATACGCAGATAGGGAGGGGCCGCGTAGCACACGTACTATGTGCTGGCGGGTGCCACTCCCGTACTCGTTCACAACTGCAACCTGGGTGGCTATGCCGACAGCATTCGCAACGAACCTGGGGTGAAGTTTGCCTCCGAGTACACATCCCCTTCAGGTGCGAAGTACTACGGCCGCAATAAGCACGGCCAACAGGCAGAAGGCCCGTTGGCGGATGCAATCGAACGGACGCCTCACCATGGAGGGTGCGCGGAGGTGCACTGTCTAATTCAGGCGCAGGCGGCAGAGGGGCCCGAAGCCATCAGGGGTGGAACCATGCGAACGGTAAAGTCGCGAAATAACTCCATGCCGACATCGAATCCGGTTGGGCATGGTGAACCGGCTCGGCCCTGTGGCCTTTGCAAGGGGCTGCTGGAAGATCTGGAGATCAACTGATGTCCTTGATTCGCTTCGACTCGCTCAGCGAGGATCTGCTTGGGGCGCTTGTTGCGTCCGGATGGAGCGTGGGCAGGAAGGTTGACGCCGGCCAATGGGTGAAGCCGTTGGAGGGTGAAGGGTACCGGGCTCACCCATTGGCTGAAGAAATCCTCGCTGCGGTGGGAGGGCTCTCGATCGATCCGGTCAATCGAGTCGGCCCAAACTTCAGTAATGACGAGCCTTATAATTTCGACCCCTTCGCCGCTGGATCGGGACAGCGTGATCTAGCGGAAGAGGTAGAGAGTGTTCTCGGTGGGGACTATTTCCCAATCGGTGAATGGCTCAGTTATTCGAGCGTATTCGTCGAGGCTGGGGGAAGGGTGGTTGCTGCTGGTATGGGATGGATCTGGGAGCTCGGTTCCACCTTTGAAGACTCCCTTGAGTTGGCAGTCTGCGGAAAGCACCCACTGGTCTGCCTGCACTCCGATCCGGGACTCGACCCCTGGCCGAAGCCTGATTCTCGTTAGCGAATCTCGGCTGCGTCGGGCATCGTCTGATGGGGCTTCTGGCCGGGCTGACGGCAGTAGCTGACGTTCGCAAGCACGAGGCCCCCGCCAGCGAACCGACGAGGACTCATGAACGATCGAGGCTAAGGATCACCTCGGGATCCAGGACTTCGAACAGCTTGGTACCGTCGGTGCCCAGCGACATCACCTGGTCGGGCAGCTTGCGCAGTGCCCGTCCCCGCTGATCCTTTTTGCGACCCTTCGGGGCGTGGCAGCGTACTCGCCAAGGACGGCTTTGGCCTCGTTCCGGCGTCCCTCAGTGCCGCGTTCTCTGGCGGTGCGGGTTCTTCGCGCTTTTTTGCCGCCTCTTGGCACAGCGCTGATAATCGCGGGATGCAACGCGCGATCAACTCCCATACCCGGTCCGGGGCGTCCTTGTCCGGTCGGGACCGATTGCCGTCTTTGACGGGTCTCCGTTTCTGGGCGGCCCTGCTGGTCGTCCTGTACCACCTGTCCCGTCAGGTCGGGGAGATACCAGGGCTCAGTCAGACCGTCTGGTATGGCCGTAGCGGGGTCACCTTCTTCTTTGTACTGTCCGGGTTCGTCCTGGCCTGGACCTATGACGGGGCGACGGTTCCGGCGAAGGTGTTCCTGTGGCGGCGCTTGGCCCGGATCTGGCCGCTCATGGTGGTCACGAGCGCGGCGTCCGTCGGAGCGTGGCTCTGGCTGGGCAAGGCGGTGTCCGCGAAAGCCGTGGTCGCGAACTTGTTCCTCGTGCACGCCTGGATCCCTGAGACCGTGTTCCTCAAGGGTGCCAACCCCGCCGCCTGGTCCCTCAGCGACGAGGCCTGGTTCTACCTCGTTTTCCCGCTGTTGATAGTTCTCCCGGTCTTCCACTCGGCCTGCGGCCGACGCTGGATCTGGGCGCTGACCTGCGTCGGCGTGGTCGCGGTCTGGCTGAGCGGGGCTCTGGTCACCGATGCGTCCACTCGGGTGTGGCTTCTCGACTACCTGCCCCTGACGCGCATGCTCCAGTTCGTGCTTGGAGTCGCCGCGGGTCTCGCGGTGGCACGCGGCTGGCGGCCCCCCGTTGGCCTGGGCGCCGCGGTGGCACTCGTCGCCGCCTGGCACCTGGCACTGATCCCTTGGTCGCAGTCGGCACCCGATGGGCTTTGGTACGGCGCCGTGCACGCCTCACAACTGCTGTCCACCCCCATCTTCGCGCTGCTCGTCGCCGCGGCCGCGCGCGCCGACCTCGACGGCTGCCGCACAGGCCTGACCGGCCGGTGGTCCGTACGCCTCGGCCACTGGTCCTTCGCCTGGTACCTCATCCACGAGATCGTCATCCGCACATGGCTCGGCCTACACGGTCGCCCGGTAGGCCTCCTCGCCATCGCCCTCGTCTGGCTCGCGGTGATCGCGGTCAGCCAGGCCCTGGCCTATTGCGCCTACTGCTGGGTGGAACACCCTCTGGAACGCCGGCTACGGGCAGCGGGCCCCCAGCCCCGCCGCCGCACAGGGCCCCCCGCCGACTCCGCCGCGCACCCACTCGCTCATCCTCGTGTCCCCGAAGAGGCGACCCAGGGGACGGTCAATCCGTAGACCCGTCCTGCCGTGACCTCTGCGTGTGCCGGACCCGGACGGACTTTAGGGCTGGCCGGTGGCGGTGCCCCTCGTGATGTCGGGCCTCGATCCCGGTCGAGGCCCATGGACCGGCCGGTACAGCGCCCCGGCCGACGGCGGGGAGTGCTGCTCGAAAGAGCTACTCCGTCCAAGTCACGCCCTCGGCACGGTGAGGGGAACGGCAGAATGCCTCGCCGTCTACCGCGAACTCGCTGTGCCGCGCCCCCGTCACACCACCGAGCTGCGCCGCAACGCCAGACCCCTGCGACATGCTCGCCAGCATGAACGACGACGCCTTCTGGCACCTCATTGAGGACTGCAGGCCCACGGGACCTGACCCTGACGCCGAGCTCCTTGCAGCCACAGTGACCGAACGTCTTGCCCAGCCCCCGTTGTGGCTGGTTACAGGCTTCGCCGAGCAACCGTCATGGGCGCTCTACCGGCTGAACCGCTTTCGACCCCACGCGGGCGGAGGCGGCGCTTACTGACCTGGAACACGTCACCCCTCACACGGTGGTGTGGCTCAATGAGGCACAACACTATCTCGACGCCGGCGGTGGGCTGGGTGAACGCATCGCCGCCGCCTTGCACTCCTTGCTCACCGATTCCGCGCGTGAACCGGTCCTCGTCCTGGGTACGCTCTGGCCGGAGTACGCCACGGCCTTCACTACGCTGCCCCAGCCGGGCGGTCACGACCCGCATCCCCAGGTGCGAGAGCTCCTGGCCGGACGACAGACTCCCCTGCCCGACAGCTTCGACACCACCGCCATCAACAGGGCGAAAGCCCTGGCGGAGAACGGCGATGAGCAGCTCGCCCACGCACTGGACCACGCCGCGGATGGACACCTGACACAATTCCTGGCCGGAGCACCGGAACTGCTGCGCCGCTACGACACTGCATCCCCCGCGGCCCGTGCGGTCCTGCACGCCGCCATGGATGCCCGCCGCCTTGGCGTCGGTCTCCATCTGCCGGTCAACTTCCTCGCACTCGCCGCCGAGGACTACCTTACCGACCACGAACTTAACCAAGCCAGTGACAACTGGCTGGAGCAGGCCCTCGCCGATCTAGGGAAGACGGTTTACGGCAACCTCGCCCCCCCCTGCGACGCGTCCGCCTGCGCTCTGCGCGCCGCAAACCCGGCATTCAAGCAGACCCGCCGTTGGCGGCACCCGCCTACCGGCTGGCGGACTACCTCGAACAACATGGGCGCCACCAGCGCCGACTATTCTGCCCCCCGGCCTCCTTCTGGCACGGCGTACACGATCACCTCACCCACCCTGACTGGCTCTCCCGCCGGGGCCGATGGCTGTCGTATTCCGTTGGAATGACCATCACCGTGGCCGTCGCCGTCCTGAAGATTCCGAAGAAGGCATGGACGCCGGCCTATGACGCGGGCGGCACCGAGCGGCCCGGCGCCTGGGTCGCAGAGATCACCGACATCCCCGACCTGAGCACGTGGCCCAAGGGCATGCGGCTCATCGTCCGCAAAGAACGACCGCACCCCGGCGCCCAGTTGCGCTTCACCGACCTCGACGGACTACGGCTCACCTGTTTCGCGACCAACACCCAAGGCGGCCAGCTCGCCGACCTGGAACTACGTCACCGCCGCCGGGCCCGCTGCGAGGACCGCATCCGAAACGCCCGCGACACAGGCCTGCGCAACCTGCCCCTGCACGACACCGCACAGAACCTGATCTGGCTGGAGATCGTCCAGATCGCACTCGACCTCCTCGCCTGGATGCCCATGCTCGCCCTGACCGCAGAAACCCGCCGCTGGGAGCCCAAACGGCTTCGCCTGCGGCTGTTCTCTGCCGCCGCCCAGCTGGTCACCATCGGCCGCCGCCGCTGGCTCCGCTTCACCGCCCGATGGCCCTGGACCGACGAAATCACCCAGGCAATCGACCGGCTCAATGCCTTGCCAAGCTCCGGCTGACCAGCCACTTCAACGCCCCAACGATCCGCACCACCACACCGGGAAAGTGGAACCCGGCGCCCACCCGATGCGACAACCGGGCCGTCAACCTGCTCCGACCCCGAAAGGACCGTACCTCTCAAACACAGAGTCCCCGTCAGCACATCAACGGAGACTCATGAGCGATCGAGGCTAACCGGAGTATCGCGCTAGGTCCAACGACAGGAAGGACAAACGCCCAGCCGTCGGGTCACTGACCTTTACGTCACCCACTACGGCATCACGGCTACAAGCTCGGCAGTAAGGCCCTTGTCACACCTGCCTACTTAGCCGAAGATGACAGCGTGGACGGGGACACAGCTAGGCAGATAATTCGTCAAGAGGATCGGGTAGTTCAAGAGCGGTTGCGGTCACTGCTAGCCCAGCAGGCAACCCGTGCCGATACCATGGCTATGACGCTCACGCCGTGGCTGAACCGAGCTGGAACCTACGCTCGTGTCCACCCTCATGCGCGTCGGGCCCTCCTCGAAGCCCGCGAGTGGATTCGATCCAACTACCAACTCCCGGGAGGCCTGAAGTACACCCTCGTGGGCCCCAGATATAAATGGCGGGTGGACCACCACAACATCATCAACCACTGCGATGCCCGCGACGAATCCTGGCAAAGCTTGATCAATAGCCGATGCGAGAATGGGTTCGGGAAGCGGAAGGTCGCTCCTTGGGTGGGGCACATCCACGGCTCACTCAGGCAGATGGCGGAGATGTGCCGAGAGGGCCAACTTGAAGCGCCGGTACTCCGGATCCCTGACGAGTTCCATCCACCTCCGATCGATCATCTTCCCGACGGGAAACCCGCTCGGCGCTTCCATGCGAAGTTCGATGCCCAGATTCTCGCAGGTGAGGATCTGGAGGCGTCGCTGGCCGCAGGGGCGCCCGCTGAGCTGACCGTGCAGGAATGGTGCGACCAGACGGCGTCGATCCTGCACGGCTGGAACTGGGTGCAGTGGGATCTCAGCGATGCGGGGATCCAGACTGGTGCACCCGAGGCAGGCTGGCGTGACTTTCTCACATTGACGGAAGGCGTCGCAGCCTGCGACAGCCCGATCGTGCCTGATGCTCACGCTCTGGGCTGGGCCTATCTGGTACTTGGTCTGGCCTATCTGAAAGAGGTACAGAGGCGGATGCAGGAATATGCGGAGGAGGAGTCAGTGCTCCCAGTTCCGGACTCTCAAGTGGCGATGACATTTAACGGCGGAATCTTCTACGGCGGTCAGTTCGCTGCACAGATTGCGAACATCAACTCGACGATCGCGGGGGTCATGCAACAAGGCAGCCCCGACATAGCCGCCGCATTGAAGGCACTGCAGGAAGCAGTGCTGTCTCAGGAAGGGCTCGACGGGGAGCACCGGCAGGATCTGCTTGACAACGTCGAGTACCTCGCGGAGGTCGCGCAAGTTCCCGCTCAGGAGCGGAAGCGTGGAATGGTGCAGGCCGCACTCGCAGCGTTGGGAGCCGCTGCTGCAAGCGGCACAGCCCTCAGCGAGGCGATCAGCGCCTGGGGCGGAGTACTGAACGGGCTCCTGCCTTAGCCTCGCGCTTTCACGAGCACGCTCGTGAAAGCGCGAGGCTAGAGAGCCTCGGAGCCCTCAAAGAGGAAGTGTTTGCGTACGAGGAAGAAGTACTCGGAGCCTCTATGTCACTAATCACGCTACGGGAGGGTCCCGGGATGTCAGAAGAGGCGTTAGTACTCCAGCCGTAGATGATGATCTTCATGCGTTTTGGGGTGCTTGTCGTCGGTAATGGCCGTTGCGGGCGCGGGCTTGATGGCGGCGTCGCCAGTGGGACCAGCGGAACCGGTGGGCTGCGTCGTGGACGGACTGGACGGCCAGGCTGGTGAACAGATGCTGGATCTCGTTGCAGGTCAGCGGGATCAGTTCGTCGGGGGTCGGCTGGCGGGCGTGTTCGTGGGCGGCGGTGACGGCGAGAAAGGCGTGCGCGAGCATGGCGAGGGTGACCCACCGGCGCCAGGAGGTCCACCGTCTGACCTGGTGTTCGTCCAGTCCGGCCAGCCCCTTTCCGGATTGGAAGGTCTCTTCCACCCGCCATCTGCTGCCCGCGACCCGCACCAGCGTGGCCAGAGGCGCCGGGCGGGGTGAGTAGCAGCGGTAGAAGGCGAGTTCACCGGTGCGGCGGTTGCGGCGGACCAGCAGTTGGTGGTGTCCCGGCTGTGCGTCGGCGAGGTCGGCCAGGGCCCAGTCGTAGAGGCGCAGTCCCTTGGCTCCGGCGCCTGCGGAGCGTTGCTGCCAGGCTCGTGCGGGCAGCTTCCTGGCCAGCATGTCGGCCCGGAACTTCCCCGCTTTGGTGAGCGCCTGGTGGTCGCAGGCGACGGCGAGGACGTAGCCGGTCCGGCGGGCTTCGAGGGCCGCGCGCAGGTGGGGGTTGGCACCGTAGACCTCGTCGCCGGTTACCCAGCGCGCACCGACGCCGGCGTCCAGGGCACGCGTGATCATCGCGGTGGCCAGGGCCGGTTTGGTGGCGAACGCCACCTCGTCGGGTATCCCGGCCGCCCGGCGTCGGTCCGCATCGTCGGCCCAGGAGCGCGGGATGTACAACTCCCGATCAATTGCCGCGTGTCCGGCGGCAGTGGCGTAGACGAGGTAGACGGCGACCTGGGAGTTCTCGATCCTGCCCGCGGTGCCGGTGTACTGGCGCTGCACGCCGACCGTGTGGGTGCCCTTCTTCAGATCGCCGGTCTCGTCGACGACCAGAACGGCGTCGGTGTCACCGAGGTGCTCCACGACGTATTCGCGTACGTCGTCGCGGACTGCCTCAGCGTCCCACTTGGCCCGTGCCAGCAGATGCTGCAGGCCGTCCGGTGTGGCGTGCCCGGCATGCTCGGCGATGGTCCAGCAGTTCTTCCGCGGCAGGCCGGACAGCAGTCCCACAACGAGCGACCATGCCCGGCGTCGGGGTTCGGTCCGCGTGAAACGGCCCGCGATCCGGCCCATAAGGGCATCGAACATGTCCCGCCAGCGAGCCAGGTCTACGCGATGGCCCGCGGCCAGCTCTTGATCTTCGTTTGTCCACACAGCACGCGATGATCAACGGTGGCCGCGCCTGTCCTCACACCGCCCTTGGCCAGCGAGATCGCGGTCTAAGGCTGGGATACTTACGATAAGCATGCTGGTCAATCTCGGCGCCTTCGGTTGGAGGAGGTTCGCGATGACACATGTTGGCGGGCTGAGGCTGCATCTGCAGCGTGTCCTCCGCGCACCGCGCTCGGTCGTATTCCGAGCGTTGACCGAACCGCAGGAACTGGCCAAGTGGTGGGGCCCTGACGGGTTCACCATCCCAAGTGTGGAAAGCGACCTTCGGCCAGGCGGTAGGTATCGGATCGCCATGCAGCCTCCGGAGGGCGATCTGTTCTACCTGGTGGGGGAATTCGTTGAGGTCGACCCTCTGGAACGCCTGTCCTACACCTTCCGGTGGGAGGATCCCGATCCCGAGGATCGGGAGACGGTGGTGACGCTGTCGCTTCGCGATATCGGCGGTACACGGGCCGAGTTGGTCATCAGCCAGGGTGACTTCGCCACTGTGGGGCGCCAAGCTCTTCACGAGGAGGGCTGGACTCAGAGTCTCAACAAGCTGGAGGAGCTGGTGTCGTCGGCCTGAGATCTTTGCCGCGGGGAGGGGCCCTGACGGTGGCCGTACCTGTCTTCGCACCGCCCCTGAACAGCAAGATCGCGATCTACGACTGGAGTATTAGAGCGCCTCATTGACGCCGCCTCGCAGGCTGACGACACCTTTGGCGTGCTCACGTTGGCCACGCTGCTTCAACGCAATCGTCGCCTTGAAGCCCAGCGGGCACTTGAGGGGGGCGCAGTCCAGGCGTTGTCCATGCTGGCAGAGCTCAAGGAAAGCGCCAGCGGGATTGAACGCGCACTGGATCTTTATCGACAAGCGGCCGATGCCGGAAGCTCTGGCCTCGGGGCACGTCGCCTATGGCCTCACGGGCTCGAACCTGACGGCACTCCGTCCGCGCCCTGGTGAGAACAGGTGTCCCGTCGACGTATCGTGCGCCGGATCCGGATGAAGTCCTGGGGCGGCCACCTCTCCGTCTGTGAGGACGCAGACATGTTCCAGGTGTTCACCGCGGATACGGCCGTCATGCGCCTCCCTCGTGGACAGGAAGGCCGCTTCGTACTGGGGGAAAGCTGGCGCCCGGACAGACGGCCCCTTCGTGGTCTGGGCTGACAGATGGACGACGCCCTCTTCGACTGCGCCCATGCGTGTGGGTCGAGGCTGCGTAGGCAGTTGCCCCAGAACTGGACCGGAGCGCGCCGGTCCAGCTGCCGGCCCCTCTTGATCGACTTGCTTCGGTCAGCAGGAGGAGAAGACTGGCACTAAAGAGCATGACGCCGGGCAGAAGGCCCCTCCCGGCTCCTCCCCACCCGTCCCTACCCCGAGCGGACGACGTCGAGGACCCGACGCGAATCGGTTGAGCACAGCCTCCCGACCAACTTCCGTCCTGTTCACCATGAGACACCGCGACATCGCCGGTGCGGCACTCTTCAAGAGAGTGCGGCACTCCTTGCGAGAAGGAGATGCCACCGATGACCGAGAACCCCGATCGGGGACTCCAGCTCAATGAAATGATCGCGGCACTTCGCTGGGAGCTGCAGGAAGCTCAGCGGAAGGCGGCAGGGGAGAATCTCCGCTTCGGCATTTCCGGCATTGAAGTGGAAGCCACGGTCCAGGTCACCACAGAGGGGGGTGGCAGGGCTGGCGTGCGGTTCTGGGTCATTGAAGCCACCGGTGACTTCAAACACGGCAGGTCCAGCACCCAGCGGATCAAGCTGGATCTGACCGTTCCTCCCCACTACCAGATCTCGGACAACGACGGAGGCGACTAATGCCCGGCCTCGACGCCGAACGCGTCGTCTCTGTGTCCGTCGCCGACGATGGGAAGCGCGGCTCCGGCTATCTGCTCACACCCAACCTTGTGCTGACCGCCGGGCATTGCGTGAAGCCGGGCGCCCAGGTCAAGGTGCGCCGGTACGCCCGACAGTCGGGCGATGACAAATACGTGCTGCAGCTATCGTGCACATTCGAGGTCGCGGCGTACGGCGACGTACGCGAGGTCGACTACGCGCTGCTGACGTGCGGCGATCACGATCCCTTCGAGCTGCGGAACAGAGGCCGTTCGAGCCCCGTGAAACTGGGCCGCCTCGTCGGCGACAAGCCTGTCCCGGCACAGGCTCTCGGCTTCCCCCGTGCACAGCGGGACGACGAGGGAGTACTGAACGTCGAGGACGCCCGAGGCACGGTCAGTCCGCAATCGGGGTCGGTGTCGAAGGCTGGGTCCCGCTTGGCCGAACGCTGGAACTTCCAGATCGACAGCGGAACGTCGTTGCCGCAACCGGGCGGGTCCCTGTGGAGCGGCATGTCGGGTGCGGCCCTATTCAGCGGCGGCCACCTGGTGGGCGTCATCGTCGAAGACCGGGGAGCCATCATGGGCCGATTGACGGCGGTGCCGGTTGCGCGCATCTTCGACCAGGTCGCCCGCCCGGAAGCGGTGAACTGCCTACGGCGGACGGCTGGCCGGGAAGCGGCCGCCGCACTGCTGGCGGTCAACCCGATCTGGGCGGGGGGCGACATGCTGAAGCCGGCCTACAGCCCTCTGCCGCCTGCCGCGCAGTGGTCCGAGACGGATCTGCTCGACGCTTGCTACAACGTCGTTCCGTTCCAGGGACGAACGCAGGCCGTCCGCGAGCTGACCGAATGGTGCGAGGGGCCCGAGCGGATACGGGTGCGTCTGCTGTCCGGGCCCGCCGCGGTGGGCAAGACCCGGCTGGCCCGAGAACTGTGTCATCGCATGGGCGCCAGGGGGTGGATAGCCGGGCTCGTCGATCCGCTCTGGACGGCGTGCTCCGAGGTAGGCGACCTCGATGAGAGCCGAATCCTCGTGGTGGATGACGCGGACGCGCACGCCGGTCATCTGGAGTCGCTCGTCGCCAACGCAGTCAGCAGTCAGTGCCAGCACCCGCTGCGCATCCTGGCGGTCGCTCACGGGGCAGGGGGCGGTCTGTGGTGGCAGTCGCTCAAGCGACGATATGAGGCCCTCGTCGACGAGAATGACCCGCCGTCCCTCGGACCACCGGCCTTGGCAGACCGCCAGGACGTCTACCGGGCGGCCTACCAGGCATTCCGTAGCTGGTACGAGCAGGACAAGCCCGCAGGTCTGGCACGGATGCGCGCATTGGCGCCCGAAGCGGCAGGACTTCCGGATCTGGAGAACGACGACTTCGACAGCTACCTGCTGATTCTGATCCAGGCACTGGTGGACGCGCGGGCCTGCAGCATCAACGAATCCCAGTCCGTGGTGACGACGGCTCAGTTCCGCAGGGACGCCCTATTGGACTACGCGATCGATGTGGATCGTCGCAGATGGCAGGAGTCCGCCAAAGCCGCGGACCTCCCCGACGATCCGGTGCTACTGGAGCGGATCGTCGCCGTCGCTAGTCTCGCCGTGGCCACGGGGTCGACGGAGGGCTCGAGCGAGACGGAGGGAATCGGTGAGACGGAAGCTGCCCGCCGACTGCTGCTTGTCCCCGACCTCACGGATGAGTCGGAATGGCGCAGACGTGCTTTCGCCCGCTGGCAGCACGGACAGTTCGCCGGCGACGGATACTTGCGCTCTCTCCAGCCGCAGCGTCTGGCCGAGCGCCTCGGGGCCAGAGTGATCGAGACGTTTCCGCAGCTTGCGTCGCAACTGCTCGACGTGAGCGGCACTGGGCCGGGCATACCCTCGAACAACACGGATAAGTGCCGTCAGGTGCTGAACGTGCTCGACGTACTGCAGATCACGGCGGCGACCGAGGGGCACGTGGGCGGGAGCGAGCCGGATGAGGACGACCTGGCCGGCACCGGGGGAGCGCACAACACGGCCCAGCAGAAGGCCCGCAGTATCGTCCTCGAGCAGGTGCTCCGCCAATACGCCGTCCCCATCATCAGGCTGGTCAAGAAGATGGCGGTGACGGATCAGCGGGACTCCGCAGGTGCGCTCGGAGCATCACTGGCGGCCGCGCTGAATACGTCTTTGCGTGTGACCTCCGCGCAGGAGGTCTCGGCCGAGGTGCTCACCGAGCTGGACGAATCCCCTCCCGACGTTCTGCTCGAACTGGCGGTCGCAACAGCGACCCACGCCGTGGAGCACTACCGGTGCAGCACGACGCCCATGACGACGAGGAACAGGTCAGGACTGGCCACTGCCCTGAGGCACCTGTCCTTGTATCTCGCCAACTCCGGTCATCGGAGCCTGGCTTGCGAGAAGGCCTGGGAGGCCGTGGATACCTACCGGGCGCTGGAACAGGCGGCGCCCGGGAGCGCGTGGCAGCTCGAGCTCGCCCAGATGCTCAGCGAACTCGCCGATCGCCTCGACGACGTCGGGCGGTATGAGGAGGCCCACGATCACGCCCGTGAGGCAGTGCGGATCTTCGAGCAATTGCGCAGGAGCGATCCGCCCAGCTTCGACTCGTCCCTCCTGGCGAAAGCCCTGTGTGCCCAGGCGTCCGCCGCCAGCGGCATCGACAGGCAGCGAGAGGCCCTGCAAGCCACCACCGAAGCCTGCGAGTTGACGCGGCAGTTGCCGAGGGACCCAAACGTTCCCGGCGATGAGCTTGACAGGATCACCGGTGAGGAGGCGTTCACCCTGCGCGCCCTGTCGCTGCAACTGATCGACATGCGGCGTGGGGACGAGGCAGTCGAGAAGGCAGAGCTGGCCTGCGCGAAGTACAAGGGGCTACTTACGAGAAACAGGGGCCGCTGGGAGCGCGACTACGCCCTCGCACTGTCCATTCTGGGCGCTGCGTATGCGGCCACGCAGCAGTGGGACGAGAGCATTGGCAGTCATGCTGCAGCTGTGGACGATCACTATGTGCTCCTGGAGCAGCGCTATCGCGAGGCCGTCAGGCCAGAGCATGCCCTGGCGCTGCACCGCTTGGCCTCCGCCTATCTGTCGAGGGCGGGATGCCCCCCTGAGGCCTCGGATGACTGTGCCGAGGCCTTGCGGCGCTGTCGGCAGGCGTTGGACCAGTACGACGTCATGCACCCCGAGGACAGATGGGCCACCCGTTTCGACAGGGCGGCGACGCATCGCCTTCACGCGGAGATCAATCTGCGGATGGGCGCCATGAAGTCCCGTGCACACGAAACTGAGGCTCCGAAACTGTACGAGCAAGCGAAGAAGGCTGCCCAGAACGCGCTGTCGCTGTACGAGGAGATGGACACCCGCACCTTCCGAAGCCGGTCCGATCGCGCCCAGGTGCGCAAGATCCTGGCCGATGCGCTTAGTGGCCAGGGTGGTCATCGGACCGAGGCCCTGGCTGAATACGGACGTGCCAAGCAGGAGTTCTCCCGCCTTGACGCGGAGGAGCCTGGCCAAGTCGATGCCTTCCTCCGGGAGGTGGAGGGGATGGCGGACGGCGCCGTCCATTCCCGAGCGAGGTCGAAGTATCTGGGCAAGAAGCGACACAGGAGGCACGGCCACGCCCACCACTGAAATGAACCGAGCTGAACTCACCAGCCCTTCCGCAGATCTTGAGCGGCGTCTGCGGAAATGTCTGACGGCACGTTGCGTAGCGCGCTGAAGGGTCGCCTTCTATGTCGCTCAGACACGACACGGTTGACGAGTTGTGTCCCTCCTGGGGGACACAACTCACTCGTAGTGCCGAAGTAGGCCCCGGCAGTGCCGGGGCCTGCGGGCGAGGGGGTGCTCAGCCCTCGTAGGTCTGGCCGATCCTTGGCGTGCACGAGCGTATGGACGCGTCCGTGAAGCTTCTTGAGGGGCCGGGGTTTTTGAGGGAGTTATTGAAGGCTCTGGAGTCCTTTTCGGTGATCGTCGGCCGATCCTCAAAAAACGTTGGTTACTTGAGGGCACACTGGCGTCCGTGACGACCCTGACCGACGCGCTCGGCGCCGACAACGACCTTCTCGGCGTCTTCCCGCCCCGCCCCACCGAGATCCGCATCGGCTATGCGCGGGTCTCCACCGGCGGGCAGAAACTCGACCGGCAGATCGACGCGCTCACCCTCGCCGGGTGCCGGCGCATCCCCGAGAAGAAGTCCGGGAAGAGCGACCTGCGCCCCGAGCTGAAGGCGTGCCACGCCTTCCTCCAGTCAGGGGACACCCTCGTCGTGCCCTCCCCGGACCGGTACGGCCGTAGCCTCCAGGACCTGGTGAACATGGTCGCCGAGCTGCGCAAGCGGGAGATCGGGTTCACTTCCCTGCACGAGAGGCTCGACACCATGACGCCGGGCGGGCGCCTGATCTTCTTCCACGTCTTCGCCGCGCTCGCGGAGTTCATCCGGGAGCTGATCGTGCAGGGCGAGGGCCTGGCCGCCGCGCGGGCCCGCGGCCGCGTCGGCGGCCGTCCCACCGTCGACGACAACCTGCTGCGCGCCGCTCGCGAGCTGTTGCCCAACCCGGAGAACAGCATCGAGGCCATCGCGGCCCTCCTGGGTGTCTCCGTCGGTACCCTCTACAACCACATTCCCGAGGTCAAAGAGCTACGGGCCTCACGGAAGCCTGCTTCACTCACAGGACTCGGCCTGTGACACTCATACCGCCGCCGTGGCCACACTGCGCCGATGGCGTCGATCCAGCCGTCGATCCTGTCGGGTGTCGAGGCATCCACGTTCCTGGGTACACGCTGTGCCTTGCTCATCTCGCGCCTGCTGACCGGGACACGTTTCTGGCGAGTCTGACTGCTGGCATGGGCATCGATTGTCGTGGTACCACCATCACCGAGCAGTTACTCGACGCCCTACTGCTCACTGCCCTTTTCGACTCCACCACAGGGAGGCCACACCTCGGCACTGCCCGGTTCGGCGGTGCGACATTCACCGGCCGCGCCGACTTCCGCGGGGCGACCTTCACTGGGAACGCCGACTTCAGCTACGTGACTTTCACCAGCGACACCCGATTCGACGATGTCGACTTCGCCGGCGAAGCCTGGTTCAACCACGCAACCTTCGGTCGCGACGTCAGCTTCGACGACGTGACCTTCGCCCACAATGCCAACTTCGACGGTGCCGCCTTTACCCGCGCCGACTTCCGCAATACCACCTTCACCAGCAACGTCAGCTTTCGTGGTACGTCCTTCACCGACAACGCCTGGTACAGCTATGTGGCCTTCCCCTGCGACGCTGACTTCGAAGACGCGACCTTCACGGGTGACGCCGGGTTCGGCAACGTGACCTTCACCGGCAACGCCCGGTTCCGCGGCGCGTCCTTCACCGGCAACGCCTGGTTCGGCGACGCGACCTTCACCCACGACACCGAATTCGACCACGTGACCTTCATCGGGGACGCCCAATTCAGCAGTGCACGGTTCGAGCGTGCAGCGTTCTTAGGGCCGCTGAACTGCGGGTCGGTCCTGAACCTGTCAGAGGCGGTCTTCTCGGTCCCGGTGACGATCCAAGCCGCAGCCGAGGAGGTGCGGTGCGTGCGTACCCGCTGGGATGCGACTGTGTCCCTGCGCCTGCGCTACGCCAAAGTTGATCTTTCGGACGCGGTCCTCACCCAACCGACCGCTGTCACCACCCACCCCACCCCCTTCCCGAACATGCATGCCTCGGACTTCACGGGCGAGCCAACGGTGAAAATGACCTCCTTGCGCGGGATCGACGCGGCGCACTTGGTCCTGACGGATACCGACCTCGGCGGCTGCGTCTTCACCGGGGCGTTCCACCTCGACCAGCTCCGCCTCGCCGGCCGTACCCGATTCGCCTCCGTACCGACGGGCATCATTCGGGACGGCCTACTGCCCATGAGGTTCACCCGGCGACGCACCCTCGTGGAAGAACACCACTGGCGTGCCACCCGAACCCCGACGATCAACTGGGTTCCCGGGGCCATCCGTACCGCCGATCCGGCACTCGCCCCCAAGCCCTACGACCTGGCACCTCTGTACCGGGACCCGCGCAAAGCCTTCGAGGATGCCAAGAACGAACCCGGTGCAGCTGACTTCTACTACGGCGAAATGGAGATGCGCCGTCACGACGGCCACGACACGACCCGTGCTGAACGCGGCCTGATCACGGCGTACTGGTGCCTTTCTGGCTACGGCTTGCGCGCCTCCCGCGCGCTCGGCTGGTTGCTGTTGGCGATAGCCACCACCGTCGTGGTCATGATGCTGTGGGGCCTGCCCACCAACGATCCGAAATCGGAATCGACCGGAAAGGTGACGAACCAAACCATCCGGCTCGCCACCGACACATCCGCCCCCGTAAACCCTTCGGGGCCACTCCATGAGCGCGTCTCGACCAACCGGTTTGAGAAAAGCCTGCGGGTGGTGGTGAACTCCGTGATCTTCCGCTCCTCCGGCCAGAACCTCACGACCGTCGGCACCTACACCGAGATGGGCTCGCGCCTGACCGAACCCGTCCTTCTTGGCCTCGCCGCCCTCGCCATCCGAGGACGCATCAAGCGCTGATCCACTGATACTTCCCATGGCAGATCGACTGACGTTCGTGTGGCAGACGACAGGCCGGATTGGCCGCTCACCAAAAGGTCGTGTCGGACGGTTTGGGGGAGCACCCGCAGACTGCTAAGCCCTCGTCAGCCCTGCCACGGTGCCTGAGACACCCGCGCCCGGGCAGGACGACATGGTTCCTACCACCGGGTACCGGGGCGCGGGAGGCCGGACATGCGGACATGCTGCTCCAGCCCGTTGCGGTCCGTCGCCCACCATGCACAGCCACGCCCGTCGCACGATCTGAGCAGAACTGAGGCCCGGCGTCACACCCTCAGACACCGCTGCAACACGCCTCAGCCAAACGACCCCACATCACGTTTTCAGGTTCAGTAGTTCGAGGCGGCACGGTCCGCGCGTCCGTTCTTGCCCCTGCAGATCGAATCAGCCGACGACCCGGACTACCGGCCGCCGGCATCTGACCGCGGCGGTCGAGGAGGGCGGTCAGCTGCACGCGCGGGTGGAAGACCTCCTGTGCGAACGCCGGCTGACGCAACTGGTCGAGATGCTCCGCGTTCTGGGCGACATGCCGGTGCGGCCCGACCGCCGGCGGCTCGCCCACCGGCGGTCCTGGCTCCGGTTCCGGCGGCTCCGCCGCTGGCGGTCTGACCGTTGGTGGGGCGGGGTCGGGGATTTTGAACGGCTGACACTTACCTCCCCTCAATAGAGGGATGGGCGCCCGAGGCCACAGCTGGGACTGTGGTTGGTGTCTCGGCTGGGTTCGTTTTGGAGGGCTGTTGTGTGTATAGAGCTGTGACGGTGCGGGAGCTTGCTGGTCGTGTTTC
>NZ_JBHWVO010000032.1:0-79238 GCF_042736635.1 Streptomyces sp. NPDC060035 | reverse complement strand
CAACCAGAACAACACCCCTAACCACTACCGCTGTCCAGCTCATTTCTGTTCGACACTGCCCACTTCGGTCACTCGGTGCTTATGGACACGGTCGGTCTGTCACTCTGTCGTACACGTCAGCGGTGTATCGCGAGAACTGTCAGGAGCCGCACCGTGGGGCCCATTCCCTTGCAGCGGGACATCGTTCACCGTCCCGGTACCGTCGTCGCCGGTCAGAGCGGCGATCCGCGCCTGGTTGCCCGCACCAGCCTGCCCGGAATTCCGCTGGCCCCCTCCGCGGCCCGCAGGTTCGTCCGTGCCGCACTCGCCGACTGGACCGCGCTCGGACTGCCCACCGCCGGGGGATTCAGCGACCGGGTCACCGACGACGCCGTGACCGTGGCCAACGAGCTCGTCACCAACGCGGTCGTGCACGCCGGTACGGCGGTCGAGCTGCTCTTCAGGCTGGAGGACGCGGCCGGAGCCGAGCCGGCCGCCCTGGTCCTGGAGATCACCGACCACCATCCCGCCCGCTCGGTGCGCGACGGCCGGGCGGAGCGCCCCGATCCGTCCGAGTACGGCAGGGGACTGCAGCTGGTCGCCACCCTTGCCGAATCCTGGGGCATCACCTACCGCACGGGCATCAAGACCGTCTGGGCCCGACTGACCGCGGACGACTGGGAGAGCCTCCCCGACACGTCGCCGTCCGAGGAGGCCGCCCGCCGCCGCGGCCTGCGCGCCGGCGAGATCCTCGCCCCCGCGTCCCGGCGTGCCGAACGCGACGACGCGGGCTGGGCCGGACGCGGTGCGCTCTCCTTCCTCGCCGAGGCCTCCGACCTGCTCGCGGGCCAGCTCGACGAGGACCTCGTGGCGTCGATAGCGGGGCAGCTGCTCGTGCCCAGGCTCGCCGACTGGTGCGCGATCTGGCTGGAGAGCGAAGGGGGCGGGCCCGCGGCTGCCCCACGGCTCGCCGGGGTCTGGCACAGCGACGAGGAAGGCACCGGGCTGCTGCGCCCGGTGCTGGAGAAGGAACCCCTGCGGTTATCCGGCAGCGTGGGCACCGGCCCCGTACCCATCCCGTGGCCCTACGACGCCGCAGGGGAGGGCGGGACCGGGGCCGCGCTCGCCCACCGCATCGCCGCGGGCGGCCGCACGCTCGGTGCCGTGCTCGTGGGACGCAAGGGCGTCGCGCACATACCCGACGAGGCCGCCGCGCTCATCGCGGACTTCGTACGCCGTGTCGGCCTCGCCGTGGGCGCCGCCCGCGCCTACACCCGGCAGGCCACCATCAGCCGCATCCTGCAGCGCGGCCTGCTGCCCAGCAAGGTCGCCGAGATACCCGGTGTCACCAGCGCGCTGGTCTACGAGCCCGGTGACGACGGCGTGGTCGGCGGCGACTTCTACGACCTCTTCCCCTGCCCCGGCGACCGCTGGTGCTTCGTACTCGGCGACGTGCAGGGCAGCGGTCCCGAGGCCGCCGTCGTCACGGGTCTCGCCCGCCCCTGGCTGCGGCTGCTGTCCAGAGAGGGCTTCCGCGTGGGCGAGGTCCTCGACCGGCTCAACCGCCTCCTCCTCGACGATGCGATGGAGGCGGCCGAGGCGGCCGCCCTGATGGTCGCGGCGGCCGGCGGGCAGCAGATCCAGGACGGCACCCAGTCCCGCTTCCTCTCCCTGCTGTACGGCGACATCGTGCCCCTCCCGAACGGTGGCGTGCGCTGCACCGTGGCCAGTGCCGGCCATCCCCTTCCGCTGCTGCTCCGCCCGGACGGATCCGTACGTCCGGCCGCCGAGCCGCAGGTCCTGCTCGGGGTCGTCGAGGATGTGGCGTACGAGAGCCAGAGCTTCGACCTGGAACCGGGTGACAGCCTCCTCTGCGTCACCGACGGGGTGACGGAGAGGCGTTCCGGGCGGCTGATGTTCGACGACGGCGACGGTCTCGCCCACGCCCTGGCCGGCTGCGCCGGGCTGTCGGCCGACAGGATCGCCGACCGGATCAAGCACGCCGTCCACGCCTTCGCGGAGCGCCCGCCCGACGACGACCTGGCCCTGCTCGTCCTCCAGGTCGACTGAGCGTGAGCATGGACGGGGAAGGTCCCGCGGCGAGTGACAATGGACGGTATGCCTTCCGTACTGCCCGATGGTGAGCCCGTGCCCGACGACGGGGCGCTGCCCCCTCATGCCCTGGAAGGCGCTGCCGGCCGGCCGCTCGGCTTCTATCTGCATGTGCCCTACTGCGCCACACGCTGCGGTTACTGCGACTTCAACACCTACACCGCGACCGAGCTGCGCGGCTCCGGAGGGGCACTGGCCTCCCGGGACAACTACGCGGCGCATCTGATCGAGGAGGTACGCCAGGCCCGCAAGGTGCTCGGCGACGACCCCCGCCCCGTCCGCACGGTCTTCGTCGGCGGCGGTACCCCGACCCTGCTGCCCGCCGCCGACCTCGTCCGGATGCTCGCGGCGATCCGTGAGGAGTTCGGGCTCGCGGACGACGCCGAGATCACCACGGAGGCCAATCCGGAGTCCGTCGATCCGGCGTATCTGGCGGCGCTGCGCGAAGGCGGCTTCAACCGCGTCTCCTTCGGGATGCAGAGCGCCCGGCAGCACGTCCTGAAGATCCTGGACCGCACCCACACGCCCGGCAGGCCCGAGGCCTGCGTCGCCGAGGCGCGCGAGGCCGGCTTCGAGCACGTCAACCTCGACCTGATCTACGGCACCCCGGGAGAGTCCGACGACGACTGGCGGGCGTCCCTGGACGCGGCGATCGGTGCGGGCCCCGACCATGTGTCGGCGTACGCGCTCATCGTCGAGGAGGGCACCCAGCTGGCCCGCCGCATCCGGCGCGGCGAGGTCCCGATGACCGACGACGACACCCACGCCGACCGCTATCTGATCGCCGACGAGGCGATGGCGGCGGCGGGCTTCTCCTGGTACGAGGTGTCGAACTGGGCCCGTACGCCCGAGGGCCGGTGCCTGCACAACGAGCTGTACTGGCGCGGTGCCGACTGGTGGGGCGCCGGACCCGGAGCGCACAGCCACGTCGGCGGGGTGCGCTGGTGGAACGTCAAGCACCCCGGGGCGTACGCACAGGCCCTGGCCGAGGGCCGCTCGCCCGGTGCCGGGCGCGAGGTCCTGGCCGAGGAGGACCGGCGGGTCGAGCGCATCCTGCTGGAACTGCGGCTCGTCGAGGGCTGCCCGCTGTCCCTGCTGGCGCCCGCCGGGCTCACCGCGGCAGGCCGGGCCGTCACGGACGGGCTGCTGGAGAGCGGACCGTACCGGGAGGGCCGGGCGGTCCTCACCCTGCGCGGGCGCCTGCTGGCCGACGCCGTGGTGCGGGACCTGGTGGACTGAGCTCCCGCATCCCCGGTCACTTCACCCGGCAGTCCTTGCGGGTGAGGACCACCGGATCACCGGCCGCCCGGCCGCACACGATGCCGATCTCGGCATCCGGCCCCGGACGCGTGACCTTCATGATGTTCAGGCCGTGCGCCTTCTGGGCGGCGTAGGGAATCGTCCCGCGGAAGGTGACGGTCCCGGTCGGCATGTCGTGGAGGGCGACCGAGTAGAGCGTCGCCCAGGTCTCCGCCGCGCTCAGCGGGTTGTCGCTGCGGGTCGCGGCGGCGTAGAGGGCAGCCGTGGCCTGGTAGGAGATGACCGTCTGGCCGCTGGCGAACAGCTTGTCCTCGTACGGCGGGCGGTCCTTCGGCAACGGGTCCAGCTGCTTCCCGTCGACGAGCAGCGATTCCAGGGACCTGCGGGAGTCCTCGTAGAACGCCCGGCCACCGCCCCGGCTCATGGGCGCCGGCGAGCCGTAGTAGAGCGTGACCCTCTCCGCGAGCTTCGTCGAGTCGTCGAAGCGCGCCTTGGTCAGATCGTCCCCGGTGAAGACCGTGATGGCCTTGTCCGAGCAGCCGCTGGTCTGCCCGAGGCCGGACATCAGGGTGTTGACGTCCTCGACCCGGCCGGCGAAGTACAGGGCGTCGGGGACCCGGTCTCCTCCGCAGATGTGCTGAAGCGGGCCGTCGAGGTTCGCGGAGCCGCCGTCCTTGGAGAGGGAGTACTGGGTGCCGTCGTCCTCGTCGTCGCTGTCGGCCGGGAGCGTGAAGCCGGACGCCTCCAGCATCTCCTTGCCCACCCTGCGCTGCTCGGTGGTGTAGCGGTCCTTGTCCTCGTTGCCCACCCTTCTGGACAGGACGACCGCCTGCGGATCCGTCAGCCTGTCCGCCAGCTGCCCGGCGATCAGGCCGAGCGCGTCCGCCTGCTCCTCGTCGGTCGCGGCGAGGCCGAAGTAGTTCGGGTAATCGCGGGCCAGCCCGCTGTCGGAGTTGGTGGTGTCCACCACCGGCAGCCCGGCGCGCTGCAGCAGCCCGGTGGCATCCGCGCTCTCGGTGGTGTTGCGGCCCAGGCCGGCCACGCCGACGACGGAAGGGTCCCGCCGGGCGACCTCGACGATCTTCTGCGCGGCCGTCGTCTGCCGCAGCATGTCCTGACCGCCGTTGGCCGTCAGGACCCGGAGCTTGACGGTACGGTTCGCCGTGTCGTTGACGGACCGCTGGTGGAGAAAGACACCGGTCAGCTCCTCCAGGCCCTTGCGGGTGTCCTCCTTGTTCCTGTCCGTGCCGGTGAGCGGGCCCGCGTAGACGATGGTGACGTGTGGTTCGCCGGGCTTGATGTCGGCGTTCTGCTCCCGTATCGCCCGCTCGATCCGCTCGAAGGTGATGCCCTCGCCCACACCGCTCAGCTCCAGGCCGTTGCCCTCGGCGAAGAGCACCTGGGGAGCCGTGGCCACCCCGATGCACTCCTTGGTGCCCTCGGGACCCGGCAGCCTGACCGCATCCGTGCTGCGGCCGACGAGCGGGCCGTAGCAGTAGGTCTCCTTCCAGTGCTCGCTCCACAGGAAGGCCCCCAGCAGTGCGCCGACCAGGACGAGGGCGACGCTCGTCCGCGACATCACCCACCACGCCCAGGTCCGGCGCACGCGCTCGGTGACGAGCTGGGCGTGGGCGTGCTCGTGGGTCAGCTGGCCGGTGGACAGGGGCAGCCGCAGTACCCAGGCCAGCGTCACGGCCGCCGCGGGGGACTGGCCCACGCTCAGGTCGTCGACCCAGCTCTCGTACCGTGCACGGGCCCCCGACCTGGCGGCGCCGCTGTTCGCGGCCGGCTCCGGGGGCAGCGGCGGGGTGCGCCGCATGATCTGCGCGGCCGGCAGGGAGGCCAGGAGCAGCAGAGGGTCCACCTCGCTGCGCCGGGAGCGGACGTTGTTGATCGCGTTGATCAGCAGGACGCCGCCGTTGTCGTGGGTGGCCGTCGGCAGGAACACCACGGGCGGGACGGTGCGCTTGCCTCGCCGCCAGTCCAGGGCGTGCGGCCGATAGTTGTCCAGCAGATCCTCCAGCAGTGCCTGGACCCGCAGCTCCAGATGGAACTGGCGCGCGTCCTCCACGCCCGCCCCCGCATCGGCCACCCGCTCGGCGACAGCGGCCGCCCTGGCCCGAATCACCCGCCACGAACGGCTGGGCGAGAACCGCGACCAGCCGTCGGACGGATATCCGGTGCTGGACGCGGCCAGCGAGGAGGTGGTCGCCAGCCACCGGCTGGCCCGGCGCAGCCACAGCAGCGGCGGCGCCGCCGTGGTCACCAGCCGCACGACCGCGAGGCCGAGCAGGGCGCCGGAGGCGACCAGGGCGGTCAGCAGCCAGCCGATCTCGCCGAGCAGCACACTGAGCACGGCGATGAAGACGGCACCCAGGAAGGTCTCCGGCCGGATCGACGCGCGCAGCGAGCCCCACCAGTTGTTCCCCCTCGACCGGCTCGCCCGCCAGCGCAGGCTGCCCAGCTGCTCCAGAATCCGTTCGTCGCGGTCCTCACGGGCGGCGCCCCGCTCGGGCTGCTGCGCGAGGACCGTCGCGGTGGCCTGCTCGATGGCGTCGAGGAGACGGGAGCGGGGAAAGGCGAAGGGCTTGTACTGCGAGGTGCCCCGGGTCTCCCAGGGCCGCTCGGTCAGCGCGCGCACCATGGAGAGTGCCGCCTCGTACGGGGTGGAGCCGTGGCCGTCCAGCAGCTTCACGGGGACGCGGCGCAGCTGGTTCGCCCGGTGCACCTGGCGGACGATCTGCGCGACCCTGTCGTCGATGTCGGCTCCGGCACCGGCGTCCTCGGCCTGCGCGACCACCAGGGGCATCACGGGCCGGTTGACCCGGTACTGGTCGATCAGCTGCTGCATGAGGTGGAAGACAGCGGAGGCCGCCTCGTTCTCCGCACTGTCCCGCCACACTTCGCGCGCCATCCGCCCCCGGCCTTCCCCTTTTGCCTGCTGGGCCCGTCCAGCCACGTGAAACCGTCGGGCCCCTCACCTCTCAATAACCGATGAGGCGTGTGTGGCGCGGGCATTCATGGGGATCGGTACCGGATCCTCTTCAACGGCCTCGGGACATCAGGCAGGAAGCGTGACGAAGTCGATCAATTCCTCGACACGACCCAGGAGTTGTGGTTCCAGGTCCCGGTAGGAATGCACCGTGGAAAGAATGTGCTGCCAGGCCGCGCCCGTGTTCTCCGGCCACCCCAGCGAACGGCACACGCCCGTCTTCCAGTCCTGGCCCCGCGGCACGACCGGCCACCCCGCGATGCCCACGGACGACGGCTTCACCGCCTCCCAGACATCGATGTACGGGTGCCCCACGACCAGCACGTCCTGGTCCGTGACCTGCGCGGCGATACGGGACTCCTTGGAGCCCGGAACCAGGTGGTCGACCAGGACGCCGAGCCGGGCATCGGGGCCCGGGGCGAAAGCACGCACGATCGCCGGGAGGTCGTCGATGCCCTCCAGGTACTCCACGACCACGCCCTCGATGCGCAGGTCGTCGCCCCAGACCCGCTCGACCAGCTCGGCGTCGTGCCGGCCCTCCACATAGATCCGGCCTGCCCGCGCCACCCGGGCCCGCGCCCCGGGGACCGCGACCGATCCGGAGGCCGTACGGGCCGGCCCGACCGGTCCTCCGGCCGCCGGGCGTACGAGGGTGACCACCCGGCCCTCCAGCAGGAAGCCGCGCGGCTCCATCGGGAACACCCGGTGCTTGCCGAAGCGGTCCTCCAGCGTGACCGTCGGCCCCTGGGCCGTCCTCTCGCAGCGGATCACCGCACCGCAGAAACCGGTGGCAACCTCCTCCACGACCAGATCGGGATCGGCGGGGACCTCGGGGACGGGAGCGGACCGCTTCCACGGCGGGGTCAGGTCCGGCTGGTAGCTGCGCATGGCACGACGATAGATCGCCGGCCCCTCAGGACACGCCGAACCGAACGGCCAGCCGATCGCGCTGCGCCCGTACGAACGCGGCGTCCACGACGGCACCGTGCCCCGGTACGTACAGCGCGTCCTCGCCGCCCAGGGACAGCAGCCGGTCCAGCGCGGCAGGCCAGCGGGCCGGTACCGCGTCCGGGCCCGCCTGCGGTTCGCCGGACTCCTCGACCAGGTCGCCGCAGAGCACCACCGAGGGTGAGCCCGGCACCAGCACCGCGAGGTCGTGGCCGCTGTGGCCGGGCCCCACGTTGGCCAGCAGCACCTGGAGCCCGCCGCCCAGGCCGAGCGTCCACTCACCGCTCACCTCATGCCGCGGGGCCACCAGGACGTCCGTCGCCACGGTGGCGTCGTGCTCGGGCATGCCGTGACGCACCGCGTCCGCGCGAAGCTCCTCCGCGCAGCGCCCCAGCAGCTCCTTCGTGCCGACCGCCCCGTAGACCTCCGCCCCGGCGAAGGCCGCGGTGCCGAGGACATGGTCGAAATGCGGGTGGCTCAGTGCGATATGCGTCACCCTCCGGCCGAGCAGCCCCTCGGCCCGGTTCCGCAGTTCGGCGCCCTCCCGGAGCGTCGAGCCGGTGTCGTAGAGCAGTGCGCCCTCCGTCCCGGCGACCAGTGCGGCCGTCGCGTCCCAGACGGGAAGGCGCCGGCGCCCCGTAACGTTGCCCAACCGCTCCCAGCCGTACTCTTCCCAAGAGGCGTCCATGCAACGACGCTATCGGCAACGACCTGCGCAGTCCCGCGACGGCGTGGCCGGTCGGCCTTGCCCTCGGCCCACCCCGCCCCCGTACACTGACCGGGGGGATTGCTGGCACTCGAAAGCGCAGAGTGCCAGGCAGACACCGGAGAACCACAGCTGGAGGTGTGCGCGATGCTCAGCGAACGCAGACTCGAAGTGCTGCGCGCCATCGTCCAGGACTATGTCGGCACCGAGGAGCCCGTCGGCTCCAAGGCGCTCACCGAGCGGCACAAGCTCGGGGTCTCCCCGGCCACCGTCCGCAACGACATGGCGGTGCTGGAGGACGAGGGCTTCATCGCCCAGCCGCACACCAGTGCGGGGCGCATCCCGACGGACAAGGGGTACCGGCTCTTCGTCGACAAGCTCGCGGGCGTCAAGCCCCTGTCGTCACCGGAGCGCCGGGCGATTCAGAACTTCCTCGCCGGAGCGGTCGACCTCGACGACGTCGTGGGCCGGACCGTGCGGCTGCTCGCGCAGCTGACCCGGCAGGTCGCCGTCGTGCAGTACCCCTCACTGACCCGCTCGACGGTGCGGCACGTCGAACTGCTGGCGCTCGCCCCCGCCCGGCTGATGCTCGTACTGATCACGGACACGGGCCGGGTCGAACAGCGTATGATCGACTGCCCTGCTCCGTTCGGTGAGACCTCTCTCGCCGATCTGCGGGCCCGGCTCAACAGCCGGGTCGTGGGACGCCGCTTCGCGGACGTTCCGCAACTGGTGCAGGACCTGCCGGAGTCCTTCGAGAACGAGGACAGGGGCACCGTCTCGACGGTGCTCTCCGTACTTCTCGAAACTCTGGTCGAAGAGACGGAGGAGCGGCTGATGATCGGCGGCACCTCCAACCTCACCCGCTTCGGGCACGACTTCCCCGTAATGATCCGGCCGGTGCTGGAGGCATTGGAGGAACAGGTCGTGCTGCTGAAGCTGCTCGGTGAGGCCAAGGACTCGGGCATGACCGTACGTATCGGGCACGAGAACGCCCACGAGGGCCTCAACTCCACGTCCGTCGTCGCGGTCGGCTACGGTTCGGGCGACGAGGCAGTCGCCAAACTCGGCGTGGTCGGACCGACCCGCATGGACTACCCCGGAACGATGGGAGCGGTACGCGCAGTGGCACGTTACGTCGGACAGATCCTGGCGGAGTCGTAAGTGGCCACGGACTACTACGCCGTACTCGGCGTGCGCCGCGACGCATCTCAGGACGAGATCAAGAAGGCATTCCGCAGGCTCGCCCGCGAGCTGCACCCGGATGTCAACCCGGATCCGAAGACCCAGGAGCGGTTCAAGGAGATCAACGCCGCTTACGAGGTGCTGTCGGACCCGCAGAAGAAGCAGGTCTACGACCTCGGTGGCGACCCGCTGTCCGCTTCCGGAGGCGGTGGCGCGGGCGGTTTCGGACAGGGCGGCTTCGGCAACTTCTCCGACATCATGGATGCGTTCTTCGGCACGGCGTCGCAGCGTGGACCCCGTTCCCGCACCCGGCGCGGCCAGGACGCGATGATCCGGCTGGAGATCGACCTCTCCGAGGCGGCCTTCGGTACGACCAAGGACATCCAGGTCGACACGGCGGTCGTCTGTACGACCTGCAGCGGTGAGGGAGCCGCACCCGGCACCTCCGCCCAGACCTGCGACATGTGCCGCGGCCGTGGCGAGGTCTCGCAGGTCACCCGGTCCTTCCTGGGCCAGGTCATGACTTCGCGGCCCTGCCCGCAGTGCCAGGGCTTCGGTACGGTCGTGCCGACGCCGTGCCCCGAGTGCGCCGGTGACGGCCGCATCCGCTCGCGGCGCACCCTCACCGTGAAGATCCCGGCAGGTGTCGACAACGGCACCCGGATCCAGCTCGCGGGCGAGGGAGAGGTCGGCCCCGGCGGCGGTCCGGCCGGCGATCTGTACGTCGAGATCCACGAGCTCTCGCACGCGGTGTTCCAGCGGCGTGGCGACGACCTGCACTGCACGGTCACCATCCCGATGACGGCCGCGGCGCTCGGTACCCAGGTGCCGCTGGAGACGCTGGACGGCCTGGAGGAGATCGACATCAGGCCGGGCACCCAGTCCGGTCAGTCGGTTCCGCTGCACGGGCGCGGCATCACGCATCTGCGCGGTGGCGGGCGCGGCGACCTGATCGTGCACGTCGAGGTCATGACCCCGATGAAGATGGATCCCGAGCAGGAGCGCCTCCTGCGGGAGCTGGCGAAGCTGCGTGGCGAGGAGCGGCCCACCGGCCAGTTCCAGCCGGGCCAGCAGGGGCTGTTCTCCCGGCTGAAGGACGCCTTCAACGGCCGGTGAACCGGATTCCGAGCGTCACCCGCACCGCCCGCCGGTTCTCCGGCGGGCGGTGCGGCGTTCGGCGGCAGGCCGTATGCCCAGCGGAAACGGCTGATTCGGCAGGCCGCACGGGACGTGGCACGATGCCGTCATGTCCTTGGCGCTGACCGATCTCTGCCGGTATCCGATCGTGCAGGCCCCGATGGCGGGCGGTGTCTCCTGCCCGCAGCTCGTCGGGGCCGTTGCCGAGGCCGGAGGGCTCGGTTTCCTCGCCGCCGGCTACAAGACGGCGGACGGGATGTACAACGAGATCAAACAGCTGCGCGGGCTGACCGGACAGCCGTTCGGCGTCAACCTCTTCATGCCGCAGCCGGGGCTCGCCGACCCGAGCGCCGTGGAGGTGTACCGCCACCAGCTCGCGGGCGAGGCCACCTGGTACGAGACTCCGCTCGGCGACCCGGACTCCTGCGGCGACGACGGCTACGAGGCCAAGGTCGCGATACTGCTGGACGATCCCGTACCCGTCGTGTCCTTCACCTTCGGCTGTCCCGCCCGGGAAACCCTCGACGCGTTCGCCGGCGCCGGTACGTTCACCGTCGTGACGGTCACCTCGCCGCAGGAGGCGCGCAACGCGCAGTGGGCGGGTGCCGACGCGGTCTGCGTCCAGGGCGTCGAGGCGGGCGGCCACCAGTCCACGCACCACGACGACGCGCAGGCAGGCCTCACCGGCACCGGACTGCTCTCGCTCGTCGCCCAGGTCCGCGAGACCGTACAACTGCCGGTCATCGCGGCCGGCGGGCTCATGCGCGGCTCCCAGATCGCGGCGGTGCTCGCGGCGGGCGCCGACGCGGCGCAGCTCGGCACGGCGTTCCTGGCCTGCCCCGAGTCCGGGGCGCATCTGCTGCACAAACAGGCCCTGACCAACCCTCTGTTCGTCACGACTGCTCTGACCCGGGCGTTCTCCGGCCGCCCCGCACGGGGGCTGGCCAACCGTTTCGTACGGGAGCACGGCCCGTACGCCCCCGCCGCCTACCCGCAGGTGCACCATATGACCAGTGGGCTGCGCAAGGCAGCCGCCAAGGCCGGCGACGCCCAGGGCATGGCCCTGTGGGCGGGCCAGGGCCACCGGATGGCACGCGAGCTGCCCGCCGGGGAACTCGTGGAACTGCTCGCCGCCGAAATCGACGCCGCGTGGGCGGCAGTGAGTGGGAGGGGTGCGCAGTGACGGCACCGGTCTTCGTCGTCGAACACATGCCCAGCGGGCCGGAGTTCGTCCTGGAAGGATCCGAGGGACGGCACGCCGTGTCCGTCAAGCGGCTGCACGCCGGGGAGGACGTCGTCCTGACCGATGGGCGTGGCCGCTGGGCGGAAGGCGTCGTACGGGCGGCCGAGGGCAAGGACCGGCTCGTGGTCACGGACCTCGCCACGGTTCACGAGGAGCCCGCACCCGCGCCCCGTATCACTGTCGTCCAGGCTCTCCCCAAGGGTGACCGCGGTGAGGTCGCCGTCGAGACGATGACGGAGACGGGCGTCGACGCGATCGTGCCGTGGCAGGCCTCGCGCTGCATCACGCAGTGGAAGGGCGATCGCGGCCTCAAGTCCCTGGCCAAGTGGCGCACCACGGCGCGGGAGGCGGGGAAGCAGTCCCGCCGGGTGCGGTTCCCCGAGGTCGCGGAGGCGATGACGACCAGGCAGGTCGCCGCGCTGCTGGCCGCCGCGGACTTCGCGGGAGTCCTGCACGAGGACCGGGAGAGCGGCAGCGAGCCGCTGGCCACCGCGCAACTCCCCGCCGACGGCTCGATCGTGCTGGTCGTGGGACCGGAGGGCGGCGTTTCCCCCGAGGAACTCGCTGCCTTCGCCGCTGCGGGAGCACCCCCGTACCGGCTCGGGCCCAGTGTGCTGCGGACCTCGACCGCCGGAACGGCCGCTGCGGCCCTGCTGATGGGACGCACCGGGCGCTGGAGCTGAGGTCCGCCCGGACTGTCCCCGGGCGGTGGCGCAGCCGGCCGCCCGGCCCTCCGCGGATACGGCCCGTCCCGAAGACCTCTGACGCGCTGACCGGCCGCCCGGCCCGTCCGGACGGATAGCATGCCGGTGTACGGATCACGATCACCAAGCGACCGAGGAGGCCGGGCCATGGCGGGAGAGCCGCAGACCGACTGCCTGTTCTGCAAGATCGTTACGGGGGACATCCCGGCGACCATCGTCCGTGAGAGCGACACGACCGTCGCCTTCCGCGACATAAACCCCCAGGCCCCCACGCACGTGCTCGTCATCCCGAAGGTGCACTACCCGGACGCCACCACCCTCGCCGCTGCCGAGCCGCGGATCGCCGCGGACGTGCTGCGCGAGGCCGGGCTGGTCGCCGCCGACGAGAAGATCACCGAGAGCGGCTACCGCATCGTCCTCAACACAGGTGCCGGTGCGGGACAGACCGTCTTCCACGCGCACGCCCACGTCCTGGGCGGACGCGGGATGCAGTGGCCCCCCGGCTAGCGGCCGCACACCGTGTCCGTACGAGAACTCGTGGTCCTCGGCACCGCAAGCCAGGTCCCGACGCGTCACCGCAACCACAACGGCTATCTGCTGCGCTGGGACGGCGAGGGAATCCTCTTCGACCCGGGTGAGGGAACCCAGCGCCAGATGCTGCGGGCGGGTGTCGCCGCGCACGACATCAACCGGATCTGTGTCACGCACTTCCACGGCGACCACTCGCTGGGCCTGGCCGGAGTGATCCAGCGGATCAACCTGGACCAGGTGCCGCACCCCGTCACCGCCCACTTCCCGGCGAGCGGACAGCACTTCTTCGACCGGCTGCGGTACGCGACCGCCTACCGCCAGTCCGTCGAGCTCGCCGAGGTACCCGTCGCCGCCGACGGGGTCCTCGCCACCACGGACGCGTACACGCTGGAGAGCCACCGGCTCTCGCACCCCGTCGAGTCCTACGGCTACCGCCTGACCGAGCCCGACCGGCGGCGCATGCTCCCCGCGAAGCTCGCCGAGCACGGCATCGCCGGACCGGACGTCGGACGGATCCAGCGCGACGGCATCCTGCGCGGCATCCCGCTCGACGAGGTCTCCGAGCACCGGCGCGGACAGCGGTTCGCGTTCATCATGGACACGCGGCTCTGTGACGGCGTGCCCGCCCTCGCCGAGGGCTGCGACATGCTGGTCATCGAGTCGACCTTCCTCGACGAGGACAGCCGCCTCGCCGCCGACCACGGCCATCTCACCGCCGGACAGGCCGGTGCAGTGGCGAAGGAAGCAGGCGTACGCCACCTCGTGCTGACGCACTTCTCGCAGCGCTACAACGACTCCGAGGCCTTCGAGCACCAGGCCAGGGCAGCTGGCTTCGAAGGCGAACTGACCATCGCCCAGGACCTGATCAGGGTCCCCGTACCCACCCGCCACCAGTAACGAGAACACCGTGCACCTCCCCAAAGCCGAACTCCACCTCCACATCGAAGGGACCCTCGAACCCGAGCTGGCCTTCGCACTCGCCGCGCGCAACGGGGTGGACCTGCCCTGCGCGGACACCGAAGAGCTGCGCACCGCCTACCTCTTCGACGACCTGCAGAGCTTCCTCGATCTCTACTACGCCCTCATGGCGGTGCTGCGCACCGAGGACGACTTCGCCGAACTGGCCGACGCCTACCTCGCCCGCGCCGCCGCCCAGGGCGTCCGCCACGCGGAGATCTTCTTCGACCCGCAGGCCCACACCGACCGCGGTGTCCCGATCGGCACGGTCATCGAAGGGCTCGGCAGGGCGCTGGGGCGCAGCGAGGAGACGCACGGCATCTCCACCCAGCTGATCATGTGCTTCCTGCGCGATCTGTCCGCGGAATCGGCGATGGAGACCCTGGAGGCCGCGAAGCCGTACCTCCACCGCATCAGCGCCGTCGGACTCGACTCCGCGGAGGCCGGCCACCCGCCCGCGAAGTTCCGTGAGGTCTACGAGGCCGCCGGGGCCCTCGGCCTGCGCAAGGTCGCCCACGCCGGTGAGGAGGGCCCGCCCGCCTACATCCGCGAGGCCCTGGACGTCCTGGGCGTCGAGCGCATCGACCACGGGCTGCGCTGCATGGAGGACCCGGACCTGGTGAAGCGGCTGGCCGCCGACCGGGTGCCGCTCACGCTCTGCCCGCTGTCCAACGTCAGGCTGCGCGCCGTCGACACCCTGGAGGACCACCCGCTGCCGGCCATGATGGCCGCCGGGCTGCTCTGCACGGTGAACTCCGACGACCCCGCCTACTTCGGCGGATACGTCGGAGACACCTTCCACGCCGTCCACGAGGCGCTCGGCCTGGACCGCGAGCAGCTGCGCACGCTTGCCCGCAACTCCTTCGAGGCGGCCTTCCTCGACCACGACGAGGAACGCAGGGCGCGCTACCTCTGCGAGGTCGAGGCGTACGCGTTCGACTGACCGGACCCGCCCGCGGGGCCGGCTGTCCGGAACGCGCTCCTGACCAGCCGCCTCCGGCGCAGCGCGGGCACGCTGATCTCCGTGACGGCCTGCTCCGGCGCGCCCAGCTTGGGCACCGCGCCGGACAGGCTGCCGGTCGTGGCGGCGAGGAGCGCGGCCGGGGCGCCGCCCCTGCGCCGGACCGAACCGGGTACCAGCGGGCGCCCGCCGGTGTGCAGTGCGACAGCGGTGACGGGGGCCGCGACCAGCAGCGTGGCCGCCCCCAGGATCAGCCCCATGACCGCGTAGCCGGCCTGCTCGGAGAGCACACTGCCGAGGACGGGCCCGCAGGCCACACCGACGGACGACGCCGAACCGGCGAGGACCGCCCAGCGGCCCCGCACATCGAGCGAGGCGGCCAGACCGATCAGATACGACAGGACCACCGGGTAGAAGATGTTCCATACGATCTCGCCGGTCGCGAAGGCGCCGAGGCCCTCGGCCGACGAGCTGAGCACGATGCTCGCCGCGATGATCATCGTCCCGAGTCCGATCGGCACGGCTCGGCCGAGCCGTGCACCCAGCATCCCGGCGCCCATGACGCCGAGCAGCCCGGCTCCCAGCGCGGCGGCGAACACCGCTCCGACGGTCACCTCGGAGAGCCCCACCTGGACGGAACCGATCCGGCTGCTCACCCCCCACAGCGCGTTCTGCGCCATGGACCAGACGAGCATTCCGCCCGCCAGTACCAGACCCGACCGCCGGTGCGGCAGCCGTCCCTGGACGGTCGTGGCGGCGCCCACGGGTGATGAGCCGCCGAGCCGGGACGTGGCGGGCCAGACGAGCAGCGCGACCAGGGCGATCGAGGCGAACGGCAGGCGGTGGCCCCCGCCGAGGTGGGGGATCGTCAGGTAGAGGACGCCCGCCGTCGCCGAGACGCTGAGGAGCCCGAGGGACGAGGTCCGGTGCGGATCGCGCTGCGCGGCGATGCCGGCCGCCGCGACCGCGGTCGCCGTACCGGAGCCGAACCCGCCGGCCACCACACCGGCGACCACCAGCGGCACCGAAGCGGTCAGCGCCGCGCAGCCGTAGCCCAGTGCGGCCAGCACCAGTCCGACGCGCGCCGGTCTCCGGGACCCGTACCGCTCGACGCGTCCCGCCAGGGTGAAACCGGCCGAGGCCGAGCTCAGTAGCAGGGCACTGCCGACCAGTCCGGCCTGGGCGGAGCTCAGCTCCAGATAGGCGCTGAGACGGCCGACGATGGTGGGGAGCAGATAGGCGGCGAGGTAACCGGCGGTGAACACGGCGACCAGGGGCCACGCGGCGCGAGGGCGCGAGGACATGGGCGTTCCTGAAGACATGCCAGAAGAGGCAGAAGAAGGCAGGGGAGGGCAATGCGGGGGTGGCGCAGGGGAGGGTAAAGCGATAAAAAGCGGGAAATGCGAGACTCGTCGTCAACTGTCCCGAACGGTGCTCGCGGGCCAATTTGTATCAAGCGCGCACAGCGGACGGAAAGCCGTCACGATGTGATCTGGGTCACTTTCGAGTTTATTCACTTCATGACCGGGTAGCTGCGCATGTTTGTGCAGGTCAGGGTCGCTATATGTGAGGCGGCGCGGACTCCCGGACTGCGGGAGCGGATCAGGCAAACTGGCCGCATCTCGCACTGTTCAGATCTGCCACGGCCGGGGAGCGCACGGTGAGCACAGACAAGCCAGGCATCGACCCGCTTTTCGGGCTGCGCGCCCCGCAGGACCCGGCCTGCGACGTCTTCCTGACCGGCACGGTCTTCCTGGACATCATCTTCACCGGCCTGGACAGCGCGCCGGTGCGCGGCACCGAGTCCTGGGCCAGGGGGATGGGTTCCAGCCCCGGGGGCGTCGCCAACATGGCCACCGCGCTCGCCAGGCTCGGGCTGCGCACCTCACTGGCCGCCGCGTTCGGCGACGATCACTACGGGGAGTACTGTTGGGACGCCCTCGAACAGGGCGAGCGCATCGACCTGTCGATGTCGCGCACGGTTCCCGGCTGGCACTCACCGGTCACCGTCTCCATGGCGTACGAGGGCGAGCGCACGATGATCTCCCACGGACACGAGGCGCCGGCTCCCGACTCCCCGCCACCCGGTGGGACGTTCCCGCACTGCCCGCCGCGCGCCCGCGCAGCCATCGCCTCGCTCACCCCCGGCCGCAGCGAGCCGTGGGTGGCCGGTGCGGCCCGTGACGGCGCTCTGGTCTTTGCCGACGTCGGCTGGGACGAGACCGGCCGCTGGGACCTGGACGCCCTTCCCGACCTGCGGTACTGCCTGGCCTTCCTGCCCAACGCCGAGGAGGCCATGCGCTACACCCGCACCGACTGCCCGCGCGCCGCCGCCCACGCCCTGACCGAGCGGGTGCCCCTCGCCGTGGTCACCCTGGGCGCGGAAGGCGCGTACGCGGTGGACCGGGCGACCGGGACCGCCGCGGAGGTGCCCGCCATCGAGGTGGAGTCCCTGGACCCCACCGGGGCCGGCGACGTGTTCGTCGCCGGGTTCGTCACCGGCACCCTGGCCGGCTGGCCGCTGGCCGACCGCCTCGCCTTCGCCGGACTGACCGCCGCCCTCTCGGTGCAGGAGTTCGGCGGATCGCTGTCCGCGCCCGGCTGGGCGGAGGTCGCCGGCTGGTGGCAGCAGGTACGCGCCTGCGCCGACCAGGACCCGGCGGCGCTGGAGCGGTACGCGTTCCTCTCGGAGCTGCTGCCGGCCGCGAGCCGGGCATGGCCGCTGCGCCGGGCCGTCCCGACCATCGGCTTCCGACAGTGAAGGGCTGATGATCGCCCGGTAAAACCTCTCGGTGTTGTCCGTGCGGAGTCGTACGCTGGTACTCCAGAGGCCGTCGAGCAGCGACTGCCCTGCAACGGGAGGTATGTGCAGGCCCGAGGGCCGGCCCATGACTCAGTCACCTACACAGCCGCAGGCGCGTGCCCAGATCAGGATTCCGGCCGCACACCCCATGGTGATGCTCCTGGGATCGGGTGACTCGCTGCTGCGCGTGATCGAAACGGCGTTCCCGGCCGCCGACATCCATGTCCGGGGCAATGAGATAAGCGCGACTGGAAGCGCGGCGGACGTCGCCCTCATCCAGCGCCTGTTCGACGAGATGGTGCTGGTGCTCCGCACCGGGCTGCCGATGACGGAGGACGCTGTGGAACGCTCGATCGCCATGCTCAGGGCGAGCGGGAACGGCAACGGGGACGGCGCCGAGACCCCCGCCGAGGTGCTCACCCAGAACATCCTCTCCAGCCGCGGCCGCACGATCCGCCCCAAGACGCTCAACCAGAAGCGATACGTCGACGCGATCGACAAGCACACCATCGTCTTCGGTATCGGACCGGCAGGTACCGGCAAGACCTATCTCGCCATGGCCAAGGCGGTCCAGGCCCTGCAGTCCAAGCAGGTCAGCCGGATCATCCTGACCAGGCCCGCCGTCGAGGCGGGCGAGCGGCTCGGCTTCCTGCCCGGCACGCTCTTCGACAAGATCGACCCGTATCTGCGCCCGCTGTACGACGCACTGCACGACATGCTCGACCCCGACTCGATCCCGCGGCTGATGGCGGCGGGCACGATCGAGGTGGCGCCGCTGGCGTACATGCGGGGCCGGACTCTGAATGATGCCTTCATCATCCTGGACGAGGCGCAGAACACCAGCGCCGAGCAGATGAAGATGTTCCTCACCCGGCTCGGCTTCGACTCGAAGATCGTCGTCACAGGTGACGTCACCCAGGTCGACCTCCCGAGCGGGACGAAGAGCGGTCTGCGTCAGGTGCAGGAGATCCTGGAGGGTGTCAAGGACGTGCACTTCTCCCGGCTCACCTCCGAGGATGTCGTCCGGCACAAGCTGGTCGGCCGTATCGTCGACGCGTACGAGAAGTACGACAACGCAGAGGGCCGAGACGGCCGCAACGGGAAGTAGTCGCACCGCACCATGTCGATCGACGTCAACAACGAGTCCGGAACCGAGGTCGACGAGCAGGCGATCCTCGACATCGCCCGCTACGCGCTCGCCCGGATGCGGATCCACCCGCTGTCCGAACTCTCGGTGATCGTGGTCGACACCGCGGCCATGGAGCAGCTCCACATCCAGTGGATGGACCTCCCCGGCCCGACGGATGTCATGTCCTTCCCGATGGACGAACTCCGTCCCCCGTCCAAGGACGAGGAGGAGCCCCCGCAGGGGCTCCTCGGTGACATCGTGCTCTGCCCGGAGGTCGCGAAGCAGCAGGGCGAAGACGCGGACACCGGGCACTCCATGGACGAGGAGCTGCAGCTGCTCACCGTCCACGGAGTGCTGCACCTACTCGGATACGACCACGAGGAGCCGAACGAGAAGGCCGAGATGTTCGGCCTGCAGGCGGCGATCGTCGACGGCTGGCGCGGTGAGCGCGGGCTGACCGGGCCGTCCCCCGCCCCCACCGTCTCGTGAGTGTTCCCCTCGTCACCGGTGTCGTCGTGCTGCTCGTCGTCGGCTGGCTGGCGGCCTGCGCCGAGGCCGGGATCGCCCGGACGTCGAGCTTCCGGGCAGCGGGGGCCGTCCGGGCCGGCCGACGCGGCAGCGACAAGCTGGTGCAGGTCGCCGATGATCCCACCCGCTATCTCAACGTGGCCCTGCTCGTGCGGGTCGCCTGCGAGATGTCGGCCGGGGTGCTCGTCACGTACGCCTGCCTGAAGGAGTTCCCGGAGACCTGGGAGGCGCTGGCCGTCGCCATGGGCGTGATGGTCCTCGTCAGTTACGTCGCCATCGGGGTCTCGCCGCGCACCATCGGCCGCCAGCACCCGCTGAACACGGCCACGGCGGCGGCGTACGTCCTGCTGCCGCTGGCCAGGATCATGGGCCCGATCCCGCAGCTGCTGATCCTCATCGGCAATGCGCTGACTCCCGGCAAGGGCTTCCGCAAGGGCCCCTTCGCCAGCGAGGCCGAACTGCGCGCGATGGTCGACCTCGCCGAGCAGGAGTCGCTCATCGAGGACGAGGAACGCCGCATGGTGCACTCGGTCTTCGAGCTCGGCGACACCCTCGTACGCGAGGTGATGGTGCCCCGCACCGATCTGGTCTGCATAGAGCGCTACAAGACGGTCCGCCAGGCCCTGACCCTCGCCCTGCGCTCGGGCTTCTCACGGATCCCGGTCGCCGGGGAGAACGAGGACGACATCGTCGGCATCGTCTACCTCAAGGACCTGGTCCGCAAGACGCACGTCAACCGGGACGCGGAGGCCGACCTGGTCTCCACGGCGATGCGCCCCGCCGCGTTCGTTCCCGACACGAAGAACGCCGGTGACCTGCTGCGCGAGATGCAGCAGGAGCGCAGCCACGTCGCGGTCGTCATCGACGAGTACGGCGGCACGGCGGGCATCGTCACCATCGAGGACATCCTCGAGGAGATCGTCGGTGAGATCACCGACGAGTACGACCGTGAACTCCCGCCGGTCCAGGCGCTGGAGAACGGCTGCTTCCGGGTGACCGCACGGCTCGACATCGGCGACCTCGGAGAGCTGTTCGGCCTCGACGAGTACGACGACGAGGACGTGGAGACGGTCGGAGGCCTGCTGGCGAAGGCGCTCGGGCGGGTTCCGATCGCCGGTGCCTCGTCGGCGGTCGACCTCCCCGACGGCCGCAGGCTCCGGCTGACCGCGGAGTCCCCGGCGGGCCGCCGGAACAAGATCGTCACCGTGCTGGTGGAACCGGAGGGAACGGAATCGGGATGACTCCCCAGGAGTTGCGGGCGTTCTGCCTGGAGTTCAACGCGAGTGCCGAGGAGTTCCCCTTCGGCCCCGAGACCTCGGTCTTCAAGGTACTCGGGAAGATGTTCGCCCTCAGCGCGCTGGACGCCCGGCCGCTGACGGTCAACCTCAAGTGCGACCCGGACGACGCGGTACGCCTCCGGGAGGAGCATGCCGCGATCGTGCCCGGCTGGCACATGAACAAGCGGCACTGGAACACGGTGACGGTCTCCGGTCTCCCGGGCCGGATGGTCCGGGAGCTCGTCGAGGACAGTTACGACCTGGTGGTGGCCGGCCTCCCGAAGGCGGAGCGCCTCCGGCTGGACCGGCCGTAGCCGTAGCGGCAGGAGCTCAGGCGGGCCGGCGCAGGCCGGCCGCCACCGCGACGCCCGCCGCGATCAGGATCAGCGCGGCGGCCTCCGCCACCAGCCGCACCCCGTCGAACAGCGAGCCCTGGGTGGTCGCCAGCACCCCCAGCAGCGGGATGCCGACCGTCAGCCCCACCTGCTGCGTCGTGGTGACCAGACCGGTCGCCAAGCCCTGCTCCTCGTCCGGGACGCCGGACGTCACCGTCACCCCGTACGAGATGATCGCGCCCAGGTGGAACATGCTGGCCAGCGAGACGGCCACCGTCGCGAGCAGGACACCCGAGTCCTCGCCCAGACCGAGCAGCGCCCCGATGAAGACGCCCTGGCCCAGCAGCGACACGACCAGGGTCCGCCGGGCGCCGATCCGGCCGATGATCCGGGGCGCGTACAGGCCGGCGACCACGGACATCGCGCCCTGCACGCCGAAGACCAGGCCCGTCGCGAAGGCGGAGAGGCTCAGCACCTCCTGGAGGTACAGGGTGAGCACGAAGACGACGGTGCTCATCATCGAGAAGGTCGCCAGACCGCCCAGGTTGCCGAACGCCACCGTGCGGCGGCGCAGCATCGGAAGAGAGACCAGCGGGGCGGTCGAACGGGACTCGACGACCCCGAAGGCTGCCAGGAGAGCCACCCCCACGACGAGCGTGACCAGGACGTCCGCGTCGCCGAAGCCGCGCCGGGCCGCCGTCGACAGTGAGTAGATCAGCGCGAGCAGACCGCCGGTGACGGTCACGGCACCGGGTACGTCCAGCTTCGGCCGGTCCGGCGTCCGCGACTCGGCGAGCACCTTCGGTGCCAGGACGAGCACGATCACCGAGGCGAGGGCGAGCAGCCCCATCGTGGAGCGCCAGCCCAGCGTGTCGGTGAGCACACCGCCGGCCACCATGCCGACGGTGAAGCCCAGCGAGAGCAGGGTGCCGCTGATCCCCAGGGCGCGGTCCCGCAGCGGCCCCTCCGGGAACGTCGTGGTCAGCAGGGACATCCCGGTCGGCACGATCACGGCCGCACCGAGCCCCTGCAGCGCCCGTCCGGCGAGGAACGACGCGGGGTCCCAGGCCAGCGTCGCCAGCAGCGAGGACGCCCCGAACAGGGCGAGGCCGGTGAGGAACAGCCTGCGCCTGCCGTAGAGATCGGCGATCCGGCCGAAGAGCAGCAGGAAGCCACCGGACGGAAGGGCGAACGCCGTGACGGCCCATTGGAGCCCCGACCGGCTGAGCCCCAGGTCCTTGCCGAGGACGGGCAGTGCCACGTTCAGTACGGAGAAGTCGAGTGCCACCATGAACTGGGCGGCGCACAGGACGAAGAGCACCAGACGGGCCCGGCCCGAGAGCCGGGCCGGTGCGGGGTTCACGGGGTCAGCGGTGCCGACGGGTGCGGTGGTTGGGGTTTCGATCGCCATGTGCAACAGCCTGGAGCCGTCGGAATATCCGTGGGGAGCGGGAACTTATCCTGTTGGCCGCACCACCAGGCAGGCGCACACACGGACACGGACACCAGGGGGAGTACGTGGCCTCACCGGCCCAGAACAGCACCACGGTCCGCAGCACCGCCGACGACAAGGCGCACCGCCTCGCCGAACTGCGGGAGTTCCTGATGAGCCGCAGGGCCAGGGTCACCCCGGCCGAGGCGGGACTGCCGGACGGCGGGGCCCGCAGGCGCACCCCCGGGCTGCGCCGCGAGGAGGTCGCCGTCCTCGCGGGCGTCGGCGTCTCCTGGTACCAGTGGCTGGAACAGGGCCGCGACATCACCGTGTCGCCGCAGGTCCTGGACTCCGTCGCGCGGGTGCTGCGGCTCAACAGCGCGGAGCGCCGTCATCTCTACGCCCTGGCGGGCCTCAACCCGCCCGCGCCCGAGGTCGATCCGGCCGACCGGGACATGTGTGCGGGGCTGAGCAGGCTCATCGACGCCTGGATGCCGTTCCCCGCCCACATCATGGACCGGTACTGGAACACCGTGCTCTACAACGACGCGGCCTCGATGGTGCTCGGTATGCGCCCCGGAATCGTGCAGAACTGCATGGTCGCCTTCTTCACCGACCCGGTCTACCGGGCCAGGTCGAAACACTGGGAAGCGATCGCACCCCAGGTGGTCGCGCAGTTCCGGGCCGTGTGCTCGGACCAGCCCGAGGACGACGGATTCCGTGCCGTCGTCGCCGAGGCGAAGGAGCTCAGCCCCGAATTCGCCGCGCTCTGGGACCAGCGCGATGTCGCCCCGGGCGGCCAGGTCCGCAAGGAACTGCAGCATCCGCTCGTCGGCACCCTCAGCGTGGAATCCACCCAGCTGCGGGTACCGGCCCGCCCGGACCTGGTGATCGTGCTGCACACCCCGCTGCCCGACACCGGTACGGAGGCCAAGCTCCAGTGGCTGGCCTCGCCCGAGGGACGACGTGGCTCGATGTACCCCGTGCCCGGGTGACCGGACCCCGTTGAGGGGTGGGTGCCCGCCCCCTTCGTATGCTCAGCACATGACCGATAGCACCGACCTCGGCCCCGAGGACCGCAAGATCGTCACGCTGGCCCGCAGCGTCCGCGCCCGCAACGGAGTGCCGGAGGGCGCCGCGGTACGGGACGAGACGGGACGTACGTACGCCGCGGGCACCGTGGCCCTGGAGTCGCTCAATCTCAGTGCGCTGCAGACCGCCGTCGCCATGGCGGTGGCCGGCGGTGCCACATCCCTGGAGGCTGCCGCGGTCGTCTCCGAGGCCGGGACCCCCTCGGCACAGGACCGGGCGGCCGTCCGTGACCTGGGAGGACCCGACACACCCGTGCTGCTCGCCGGGCCCGACGGGACGCTGCGGAGCACGGTGGCCGCGGGCTGAACCGGGGCGGAAGCGCCCTGCTGTGCAACGCCGGCGCCGGGATCGGGGAGAATGGGCGCCATGAGCGCTCGACCGAACACAGAAGCTGCTGCGCAGCAGGCTGAGAACAACGCCCCCCACCGGGCCGGCTTCGCCTGCTTCGTGGGCCGCCCCAACGCGGGCAAGTCCACCCTCACGAACGCTCTGGTCGGTCAGAAGGTGGCGATCACTTCCAACCGCCCCCAGACCACCCGGCACACGGTGCGAGGCATCGTGCACCGTGCGGACGCGCAGCTGATCCTGGTGGACACGCCGGGTCTCCACAAGCCGCGCACACTGCTCGGGGAGCGGCTGAACGACGTCGTACGGACCACCTGGGCCGAGGTCGACGTCATCGGCTTCTGCCTGCCCGCCGACCAGAAGCTCGGCCCCGGCGACAAGTTCATCATCAAGGAACTCGCCGGGATCAAGAAGACCCCGAAGATCGCGATCATCACCAAGACCGACCTGGTCGACTCCAAGGCGCTCGCCGAGCAGCTGCTGGCCGTCTCCCGCGCCGGCGAGGAGCTCGGCTTCGAATGGGCGGAGATCATCCCGGTCTCCGCGGTCAAGGACCAGCAGGTCGGCCTGCTGGCCGACCTGATCGCCCCGCTGCTCCCCGAGAGCCCCCCGCTCTACCCGGAGGGCGACCTCACCGACGAGCCCGAGATGGTCATGGTCGCGGAGCTGATCCGGGAGGCCGCACTCGAAGGCGTACGGGACGAGCTGCCCCACTCCATCGCGGTCGTCGTCGAGGAGATGCTGCCCCGCGAGGACCGCCCCGCGGACAAGCCGCTGCTCGACATCCACGCGAACGTCTACATCGAGCGCCCCAGCCAGAAGGGCATCATCATCGGCCCCAAGGGCCAGCGGCTGAAGGACGTCGGCACGAAGTCGCGCAAGCACATCGAGGCACTGCTGGGCACGCCGGTCTTCCTGGACCTGCATGTGAAGGTCGCCAAGGACTGGCAGCGGGACCCCAAGCAGCTGCGCAAGCTCGGTTTCTGAGCGGCACCGGGCGGGCGGGCCGCCCGTCCGGGTGCCCTCTTTCTACGCGCCCTCTTCGAGGATCCGTGCGATCAGCGTTCGCTGCTCCTCGGTCAGGCGGGGGTCCGCGCAGTGTACGGTCCGGTCGCCGACCGTGATCCGGTAGCGGAAACCGTCGGGCACTCCCGCCGGCGGACCGCCCCGGCCTGCGGCCAGCGCCGCCTCGGCCAGGGTCTCCCACTCCGCGGCGTCGGGCCGTCCCGAGGTGTCGACCTCGCCCTGGCGTGCGATGCCGGCGAACCCGCCGGTCCGGCTCACCTGAATCCGCATTGCGCACCGGCTCCTGTCTGATCCGCCCGGACGGCCCCGCTCCTGCCCACTGGCTCTGGTTCCTACCCGCTCATCTGGTCGGAACGCCCACCTCCGACCAGGCCTTCAGCACCGCCTCCGCCTCGTCGCCCTCCCCGAAACGGCTCCGCGCCGCAGCGACCGTCAGCCGGGCGAAGTCCGCGAACTCCGCGTCCTGGGCCAGCCCGCCCCCGGTCAGGACGTCGAACCAGATCTGGCCGGCCCGCTCCCACGCGTTGCCGCCGAGCGCCGTGGCCAGCAGGTAGAACGCCCGGTTGGGGATGCCGGAGTTGAGATGCACCCCGCCGTTGTCCTCGTCCGTCTCGATGTAGTCGTCCATCGATGCGGGCTGCGGGTCCTTGCCGAGCACGTCGTCGTCGTACGCCGTGCCCGGAGCCTTCATCGAGCGCAGCGCGACACCGCTGACACGGGGCGCGAGCAGTCCCGCGCCGATCAGCCAGTCGCCCTGTTCCGCGCTCTGGCCGAGCGAGTACTGCTTGACCAGGGAGCCGAACACGTCGGACACCGATTCGTTGAGCGCGCCCGACTGGCCCTGGTACGCCAGGTTGGCCGTGTGCTGGGTCAGCCCGTGCGCCAGCTCGTGGGCGATCACGTCGATGGCGACGGTGAAGTCGAGGAAGATCTCCCCGTCCCCGTCGCCGAAGACCATCTGCTCGCCGTCGAAGAACGCGTTGTTGTACTTCTCGTCGTAGTGCACGGAGCCGATCAGCGGCAGCCCTTTGCCGTCGATCGAGCTGCGGCCGTACGCCGTGAGGAGCAGCTCGAAGGTGGCGCCGAGCCCCGCGTACGCACGGTTGACGCTGGCGTCCTGGGTGGCTTCGTCGCCCTCGTCGCGGACCTTGTGGCCCGGCAGGTCCGTGCCGTGGCGGCAGTCGTACAGGGTCCGGTGGGGTTTGGAGGGGACCGGGTCCGAGGTGAGCGGGACCTCGGGTGTGTGGGCCAGCGCGGTCATCCGGCGACGGTCGCGCCGGGCCCCGTCGGCTTCCAGGGTGCGGCGCGCGGGGTCGGCCAGGCGCGGGTCGTCGGCCTGGGACAGCTTGTCGAGGACATGGGGCGGCACGATGGTGCAGAAGACGGGGTGGAACCCGTGGTTCGGTCGAGGCTGCATGCAAATGACTGTGGCACTCCGTCACCGGACTGTCACTGGTTGCGATGGTGATTGACGAAATAGAGTGATGAGTCACCGTTTTGCCCTCATGGTGATTCGATCCCGCATACTGATACGGACCGACGCATCGGGCGCCTCTCGGTTAGTGTTGCCGCATCATGCGTTTCGGGCTGCTCCTTCTTAGCTGCCGCGGCGAGGGCCTGTAGTCGTAGGCCGGCTCCCTCCCCGCGGAGTTCGCTGCTGCAGCGACACAGTCGGCCGCCCCTGCTGGACCTCCTAGGAGCCCTACGCCATGACTGCCGTAAATCCCGCTGCGCACTCCGTGAACGCCGACGACGCAGCTGCCCCCGTGGGCGGGCCCACTCCGGTCACCAACGCGACGCAGCTCCAGAAGCCCTCCGGGATGCCGGTCCACAAGTACCGCGGGTACGAGGCCGTGGACATCTCCGACCGCACCTGGCCGGACAACCGCATCACCCGGGCGCCCCGCTGGCTGTCCACCGATCTGCGCGACGGCAATCAGGCACTGATCGACCCGATGTCGCCGGCCCGCAAGCGCGAGATGTTCGACCTGCTGGTGACCATGGGCTACAAGGAGATCGAGGTCGGCTTCCCGTCCTCCGGCGAGACCGACTTCGCGTTCGTGCGCTCCATCATCGAAGAGGGCGCGATCCCCGAGGACGTGACGATCTCCGTCCTGACGCAGGCCCGCGAGGAACTGATCGAGCGGACCGTCGAGTCGCTGGTCGGTGCCCACCGCGCCACCGTCCACCTGTACAACGCCACCGCGCCCACCTTCCGCCGTGTGGTCTTCCGCGGCTCGAAGGAGCAGGTCAAGCAGATCGCCGTGGACGGCACGCGGCTGGTCATGGAGTACGCGGACAAGATCCTGGGCGACGAGACGATCTTCGGCTACCAGTACAGCCCGGAGATCTTCACCGACACCGAGCTGGACTTCGCCCTGGAGGTCTGCGAGGCCGTCTGTGACGTCTGGCAGCCGGAGGAGGGCCGCGAGATCATCCTGAACCTGCCCGCCACCGTGGAGCGTTCGACGCCGTCCACACATGCGGACCGGTTCGAGTGGATGTCGCGCAACCTGAGCCGCCGCGAGTACGTCTGCCTGTCGGTCCACCCGCACAACGACCGCGGTACCGCCGTCGCCGCCGCCGAGCTGGCGATCATGGCGGGTGCCGACCGCATCGAGGGCTGCCTGTTCGGTCAGGGCGAGCGCACCGGGAACGTCGACCTGGTCACCCTGGGCATGAACCTGTTCTCCCAGGGCGTCGACCCGCAGATCGACTTCTCGCAGATCGACGAGATCCGCCGCACCAGCGAGTACTGCAACCAGATGGAGGTCCACCCGCGCCACCCCTACGCGGGCGACCTGGTCTACACCGCCTTCTCCGGCTCCCACCAGGACGCCATCAAGAAGGGCTTCGACGCCATGGAGGCCGACGCGGCCGCCCGGGGCGAGGGCGTGACCGTCGACGATCTCGAGTGGGCGGTGCCGTACCTGCCGATCGACCCGAAGGACGTCGGCCGCTCGTACGAGGCCGTCATCCGGGTCAACTCGCAGTCCGGCAAGGGCGGAATCGCCTACGTCCTGAAGAACGACCACAAGCTGGACCTGCCGCGCCGGATGCAGATCGAGTTCTCCCGGATCATTCAGGCCAAGACCGATGCCGAGGGCGGCGAGGTCACGCCGACGCAGATCTGGTCCACGTTCCAGGACGAGTACCTGCCCAACCCGGAGAACGCCTGGGGACGCGTACAGATCCGCTCCGGCCAGACCACGACCGACACCGACGGCAAGGACACGCTCACCGTCGAGGCGACCGTCGACGGCTCGGACACCGTGCTGACCGGTACCGGCAACGGTCCGATCTCCGCGTTCTTCGAAGCGCTGCAGGCCATCGGCATCGACGCGCGCCTGCTGGACTACACCGAGCACACGATGAGCGAGGGCGCGAGCGCCCAGGCCGCCTCCTTCATCGAGTGCGCGATCGACGGCAAGGTGCTGTGGGGCATCGGTATCGACGCCAACACCACCCGCGCCTCACTCAAGGCGGTCGTCTCCGCGGTCAACCGCGCGACGCGCTGACGGCTCCGCCGGCCCTTCGGGGATACGTCCGACACGTCGCGGAACCACCCGGTTCAGGAGCCCCGTCCACCCGCCGAGGGTGGGCGGGGTTCGGCCATCTCCGGGTGTTGTGACACCCGGGATACTGACGCCACATCACGCATGTGGCTAACATCACGTCCAACGCGGCAATGTTGCCGGAGCGTTACGGAGGTGTGCGACGTGCGGTCAGCCAAAGGACAACGCGCCATAAGACTGCGTATCTGCGGCATCCGCACCGTATGGGACACCACGGGTGACGGGGAGTTCTTCTGCCCCGGCTGCGGAGGCGACCGCAACTACCGGCGTCTTACGGGCCGCAACCGCTTCACCGTGCTCGGCATGCCGTTGCTGCGGCGCGGCGCCGCGGGCCCCGTGATCGAATGCGCCGCCTGCCGGGACCACTTCCCCACCGACACCCTCGACCACCCCACCACCACCCGGTTCTCCGCCATGCTCCGGGAGGCCGTGCACACCGTCACGCTCGCCGTGCTGGCCGCGGGCGGAACCACCTCCCGAACGGTCCTGGAGACCGCGGCGGCCACCGTCCGCGACGCCGGTCTCGACGACTGCACCCAGGAACAGCTGTTCACCATCGTCGAGGTACTCGCGGCGGACACCGGCCACGGCGACGGCACCGATCCCGCCGCCGAGGCCTGCGGCGCCGCCCTCGCCATCGAGCTGCACGAGGTGCTGAAGCCGCTCGCCCCGCACCTGGCCACGGCCGGACGCGAGGTGGTCCTGCTGCAGGGCGCCAGGATCGCGCTCGCCGACGGACCGTACAGCCCGGCCGAACGCGAGGTGCTGACGACGGTGGGCGGCGCGCTCCAGCTCTGCCCCGGCGATACCGCCGAGCTGCTCGCGGCAGCCGCGCGTACGCCTTCGTAGAGGGCACCGCGGTACTCCCCAGGAAGTACCGCGGTGCGCTGCGCCACCCCTGGCAGTAACGGCGATGTCCCTCCCGCGCGCGACGAATCGGCCTTCCCCGGACGGGAGTCTGGACAGGACCGACACCGTCCAGGAGGGGAGGGCCCACGTCATGAGGGCCGAAACGGAAATGAGCGGCAGGCGACCGCAGCCGGAGCGGAGGTCACGGCTGCGACAGGCGCTGCCCTGGGTGATCGTCGCCTTCTGGGTCGCGCTGATCGCTGTCGTGGGGCCGTTCGCCGGCAAGCTCGGGGACGTACAGCGTGACCGCGCCGTCGACTATCTGCCGGCGGGCGCGGACTCGACGCAGGTCGCGAAGATCCAGGACACCCTGCCCGGCGGCGAGTCCACCGACCTCGTCCTCGTCTACCACCGGGACGGTGGACTGACCGCGGCAGACCGGGCCACGGCCGGCGAACAGACCGCCGCGATCGCGCGTGGCCACACGCTCTCCGGCGCCCCCGAAGGCATCGGGTCCAAGGACGGGACGACTCTGATGTTCCCGCTCTCCTCGACCGAGCCGGGCCAGGACGAGGAAGCCAGAACCGCGTTCGTCGGCGAGGTACGCGCGATCGCCGAGGGGAGCGGCGGGCTGAGCGTCGAGGTCGGCGGCCCGGGGGCGCTGATCAGCGACGCCCAGGAGGTCTACACGTCCCTGGACGGCCCGCTGCTCTACACGACCGTCGGCGTCGTCGCGATCCTGCTGATCCTGATCTACCGCAGCCCGTTCCTCTGGCTGGTGCCCCTTGTCGTCGCGGGGCTCGCCGACGTCCTTTCGATGGCAGTGGTGTACGGGCTCAACCAGGGCCTCGACATCACGGTCAGCGGTCAGAGCTCGGGTGTGATGACCATCCTGGTCTTCGGCGCGGGCACCGACTACGCCCTGCTGCTCGTGGCCCGCTACCGCGAGGAACTGGGCCGCTGGGCACGGCCCCGCGACGCCATGGCCGCCGCCCTGCGCGGCTGCGGGCCCGCCGTCGTCGCCTCCTCGGGCACCGTCGCAGCCGGACTCCTGTGCCTGCTCGCCGCAGACCTCAACAGCAGCCGAGGCATGGGACCCATCGCAGCCGTCGGGGTGCTGTGCGCCCTCTTCGCCATGATGACCCTGCTGCCGGCGCTCCTCGTGCTCCTGGGCCGCCGCGTCTTCTGGCCGCTCGTTCCCGCCTACGGCAGCACCCCCAGGCAGCGCCGGTCGCTCTTCACCGCCATGGGCAGCTCCGCCGGACGCAGGCCGGTCGCCGTGCTCGTCTCCGGAGGAGTGCTGCTCGGCGCACTGGCGCTCGGCGTGTTCAGCCTGCCCGGCGACCTCAAGCAGGAGGACTCCTTCACCAGCAAGCCCGAGTCCATCACCACGATGGAGACCCTCTCCGCCGCCTACCCCGAGCGCTCCACCCAGCCGATCACCGTGATCACCCCCACCGGCCGGGCGGACGAGACGCTGGCGGCGGCCCGTACGACCGAAGGCGTCGCGGGCGCCGAGCGAGGACGCAGCGGCGGCGGCTGGACCGAGCTGTCCGTCACGGCCCAGGACCCGCCCGAATCGGCGGGGGAGCAGGCCACCATCAGGGCCCTGCGCAGCGGTCTGGACGGCAGCCACGTAGGCGGGCCCGGCGCCCAGCAGATGGACCTGGAGAAGACCAGTGCCCGTGACCTGAAGCTCGTCGTGCCGCTCGTCATCCTCTCCGTCCTGCTGATCCTGATCGTGCTGCTGCGGAGCCTCGTCGCCCCGCTGCTGCTCGTCGCCGCCGTCGTCGCGGTCTGGGGAGCCTCGCTCGGCATCGCGGGACTCGTCTTCGAGCCGCTCCTCGGCCTCGAGGGCACCGACCCCGGACTTCCCCTGCTGTCCTTCGTCTTCCTGGTCGCGCTCGGCGTCGACTACGGGATCTTCCTCCTGCACCGCATGCGGGAGGAATGCCTGTCCGGAGCCGAACCGGCGGCCGCCGCGCTCACCGCGCTGCGCACGACCGGCGGGGTCATCGCCTCCGCGGGCCTGGTGCTCGCGGCCACCTTCACCGTGCTCACGAGCATGCCGATGGCGGCCCTGGTCGAGATGGGCTTCGTCATCGCGGTCGGTGTGCTCCTGGACACCTTCCTGGTCCGCACGTATCTGGTGACCTCGGCGAGCGTGGCTCTGGGACGCAGGGTGTGGTGGCCCGGCGCACTCGGCCGCAGGCCCGCCACGGACCACCCCCGCACACCGGAACTCGCGACGACCCGCTGACGGGAACCGTGCAACCGACCGAGGATGGCAGCGTGTCCGCAACCCGAACCACGCGCCGCAGCGAGCGCGTCCTGGCCGTCGTCAACCGCGACCCCCTGGCCGCGCCGCACAAGCTGCGCACCGACGCCCTCATCGCCGGGGGCGCCGGTGCGCTGTCCGTCGTGCTCGCCCTCGTCACCGACGACGGACGGATCCCCGACGCGGTCGGCTGGGTCCTGCTCCTGGCCGGTGCCGTGCCGCTGGTGTGGCGCCGCAGCAACCCCGTCGTCGTTCTGCTCACGATGATCCCGGTCCTCATGGCGTACCACGGGATGGACAACGCCCACTCGGCACCGATGCCGCAGACCTTCATCGCGCTCTACACCGTGGCGGTGACCGGCCGTCCGCTGCGCACCCTGCTCACCGGCGGTGTCGTGCTCGGCGCGATGGTGTCGGTGGTGTCGGCCATCGACGCCCACCAGGGGCTCGAACTGCTGCGGATCTCCGGCTGGATCATCGCCGTGCTGTTCTTCGGCGTGGACGTGCGGTTCTACCGCCGGTACGTCGCCTCCATGGTGGAGCGCGCGGAACGGGCCGAACGCACCAGGGAGGAGGAGGCCCGGCGCAGGGTCACCGAGGAGCGGCTGCGGATCGCCCGTGATCTGCACGACCTGCTGGCCCACAGCATCACCGTCATCGGGGTGCAGACCTCCGTGGCCTCGCACATCCTGACCGTCGACCCGGAGCGCCTGGACCGCGAAGCCGTCGCGCGGGCCCTCGACGACATCGCGGGGACCTGCCGGGAGGCCCGCGCCGAACTGAGGACCACCCTCCAGGTACTGCGGGCGGACTCCGACGAGAGCGACGGGCCGCTGCCGGGCCTGGTCGCCCTGCCCGGTCTCGTACGGGCTGCGGAGGCGGCCGGAGCGACGGTGGAGCTCTCCCTGCGGGCCCCGGCGAGCGGAATCGCCCCGGCGACCGGTGCCGCCACGTACCGGATCGTGCAGGAGTCACTGACCAACGCCGTGCGGCACGCGGGGCCCGGGGTACGGATCAGGGTCGCCGTGGAACCGGAATCCGGCAGTCCCGCCCTGCGGGTCACGGTCACCGACGACGGTGCGGGCAGCGGCTCCGGGCCGGGCGGCCCGGCCCAGGGAAGCCCCGAGGGGGGCGCCTCCGGGCCCGGATTCGGAATCGTGGGGATGCGGGAACGCGCACGCAGTTCGGGCGGCACACTGGCCGTGGGACCCCTTCCCGGGGGCGGCTTCGAAGTCGCGGCGGTTCTGCCGCTGCCCGGGCCCCGGGGCGAGGAGCGTGCGGCGGCCGCCGCCGACACGAGGGAGACCGCACGATGATCAGGGTCCTTCTCGCCGACGACCAGACCCTCGTCAGGGCCGCCTTCGCGATGCTCGTCGGGTCCGACCCGGACATGACCGTCGTCGCCGAGGCCGGTACCGGCCTGGAGGCGGTCGAGAAGGCCCGCTCGGCACGGGCCGACCTCGTCGTCATGGACATCCGGATGCCCGAGCTCGACGGCATCGAGGCCACCCGCCGTATCGCAGCCGACGAGGACCTCGCCGGGGTGAAGGTGCTCGTGCTGACGACGTACGACACCGACGACCATGTCGTGGAGGCACTGCGCGCGGGCGCGTCCGGCTTCCTGGTCAAGGACACCCGGCCCGCCGAACTCCTCGCCGCCATCAGGACGGTGGCCGCGGGGGAGTCCCTGCTCTCCCCGGGCCCGACCGCCCGGCTCATCGCCCGGGTGCTCAGCGCTCCCCGCGCTCCGGTCACCGGGGCGACAGGCGGTCCGGACCGTCTCTCGGACCGCGAGCGCCAGGTTCTCGGCCTCGTCGCGCGCGGACTGAACAACACGGAGATCGCCGAGACCCTGGGCCTCAGCCCGCTCACCGCGAAGACACATGTGAGCAGGATCATGGGCAGACTGGGCGCCCGGGACCGGGCACAACTGGTGATCATCGCTTACGAGTCCGGTCTGGTCGTACCCGCGGGCCACCAGGAATGAGGACCGCCGACGGACGTTCGTCCCGGTGCGCGACAATGGGCGCATGAGCTTGTTCCGGGACGACGGCGTCGTGCTGCGCACGCAGAAGCTGGGCGAGGCCGACCGGATCATCACGATCCTGACCCGCGGCCACGGCCGGGTGCGTGCCGTCGCGCGCGGAGTGCGGCGCACCAAGTCCAAATTCGGGGCGCGGCTCGAACCCTTCTCCCATGTGGACGTGCAGTTCTTCGCACGCGGCAGTGAACTCGTCGGCCGCGGCCTTCCCCTGTGCACCCAGAGCGAAACGATCGCCCCGTACGGCGGCGGCATCGTCTCCGACTACGGCCGCTACACCGCCGGCACCGCGATGCTGGAGACCGCCGAACGCTTCACCGACCACGAGGGCGAGCCCGCGGTCCAGCAGTACCTGCTGCTGGTGGGCGGGCTGCGCACACTCTCGCGCGCCGAACACGCGCCGAACCTCATCCTCGACGCGTTCCTGCTGCGTTCCCTCGCGGTCAACGGCTACGCCCCCAGCTTCGACGACTGTGCCAAGTGCGGAATGCCCGGCCCGAACCGGTTCTTCTCCGTCGGGGCGGGCGGCGTCATATGCGGCGACTGCCGGGTGCCCGGCAGCGTCGTACCCTCAGCGGAGGCCCTCGAACTGCTGAGCGCACTGCTCACCGGTGACTGGGAGACGGCGGACGCGTCCGAGGCGCGTCATGTCAGGGAGGGCAGCGGACTGGTGTCCGCCTATCTGCACTGGCATCTGGAGCGCGGGCTGCGCTCGCTGCGGTACGTAGAGAAGTGACACAGGGAGACGAGAGAGCTCATGGCAGTACGCGGGATTCTCGGTGGCCGTAGCCGACGCGAGTACAAGACCCCCGAGCCGCACCCCTCCGGCGCCACCCCGCCGAAGATCCCCGGCGAGCTGGTTCCCAAGCACGTCGCGGTCGTGATGGACGGCAACGGCCGCTGGGCCAAGGAGCGGGGCCTCCCGCGGACCGAGGGCCACAAGGTCGGCGAGGGCGTCGTCATGGACGTCCTCAAGGGCTGTATCGAGATGGGCGTCAAGAACCTCTCGCTGTACGCCTTCTCCACGGAGAACTGGAAGCGCTCGCCGGACGAGGTGAAGTTCCTGATGAACTTCAACCGCGACGTCATCCGCCGCCGGCGCGACGAGATGGACGAGCTCGGCATCCGGATCCGCTGGGTCGGCCGTATGCCGAAGCTGTGGAAGTCCGTGGTCCAGGAGCTCCAGGTCGCCCAGGAGCAGACCAAGGACAACGACAGGATGACGCTGTACTTCTGCGTCAACTACGGTGGCCGGGCCGAGATCGCCGACGCCGCGCAGCGCATCGCACAGGATGTCGCGGCCGGAAAGCTCGACCCGTCGAAGGTCAACGAGAAGACGTTCGCGAAGTACATCTACTACCCGGACATGCCGGACGTCGACCTCTTCGTACGTCCCAGCGGCGAGCAGCGCACGTCCAACTACCTGATCTGGCAGAGCGCGTACGCGGAGATGGTCTTCCAGGACGTCCTGTGGCCGGACTTCGACCGCCGGGACCTGTGGCGGGCCTGTCTGGAATTCGCCCGGCGCGACCGCCGTTTCGGCGGCGCGGAGGAGATCACCAGCAGCTGACGCCGGGGCCCAGGAAGAGGCGCCGACGGGCCGGGGGCCGGTCGCCCGACCCGGTCGACACGATCATGGCCCGTCGAGCAGGGGAGGGGCTGTGTCGCAGGCACCGGATGCCGGAGGGGCCGTGCCGCAGGAACCGGATGTCGTGGGGCAGGGGGCGGTCGAGCTGAGGTTCCGGCTGACCGCCCGGGACTGCACCAGGGCGCTGCGGGCCCGCAGCAGGGTCAGCGCGGAGGGCAGGCGCCACAGACTGCTCGGAGGGCTTTTGCTGGCGCTGGCAGCCGTGCTGGTGGCGCTGGAGGCGGGGCTGGACGTCGACTTCCCGCTGCCGATGTACGCGCTGGCGGGCATCACGGGCCCGCTGATGTTCCTGGACCCGTGACTGACGGCTCGTCAGCTTTGGGGCTATGTCAAGCGGCAGGGCGAGTCCCGCGTCCGGGTGGACGAGGACGGCCTGACCGTGACCATGGACCACTCCAGCGGCTCCTTCGGCTGGGCCGCGCAGCCGCGGTACCTGGAGACCGACGGGCTCTTCGTCCTGCTCGGTGACGACCGCAACGCCATCGCGGTGGCCCTGCTCGCCAAGCGCGGGGCCGACGGCCCGGCCGCGGTCGACCGGCTGCGCGGGATATTCGACCGCCGTCCGACGAGAGTCTGAGGCTTCCGGGGCGCCCCCGCAGACCTCCGGGCAGCTACTCGGTGGGTGACGCGCACTCCGCGCAGGTCCCGAAGATCTCCACCGTGTGGGCCACGTTCACATAGCCGTGCTGCGAGGCGATCGTCTCGGCCCACTGCTCCACGGCGGGTCCCTCGACCTCGACGGCCTTGCCGCAGACCCGGCACACCAGATGGTGATGATGATCACCTGTCGAGCAGCGCCGGTAGACCGCCTCGCCGTCCGTCGTCCGCAGGACGTCGACCTCGCCCGCGTCGGCGAGGGACTGCAGGGTGCGGTACACCGTCGTCAGCCCGACCGAATCACCCCGGTGCTTGAGTACATCGTGCAGATCCTGGGCGCTGCGGAACTCGTTCACCTCGTCGAGCGCCGCGGCGACCGCCGCCCGCTGCTTGGTGGACCGGCCGCGTACCGGGGCCGCGTTCGTGCCACTGATCGGCGCCGTGGCCACAGGTGCCTCCTCGTGTCGCCCGTACGTATGTCGGGCCATTGTGCCAGCCCGTCCCGGCGGCACGGTCGACACGTCACACACGGACGTCGTCCGTGGCCGTGCGGGCCCGCGGTACCTCCAGGGTGCACTCCGACTCGTCCGCTCTGCGTCCACGGGCGCGCCTGCGGGCCAGCGGTGTGGCAAGAGCGGTCAGCGCGATGAACACGGCGATAGCCAGCAGCACGATCGTCGCGCCGGGCGGTACCGGCCGGTAGTACGAGGTCACGGTGCCGGCCAGGGTCACGGCCGTACCGATGACGACGGCCAGTACGAACGTCACCTTGAAGGACTTCGCGATCTGCTGCGCCGCCGCGACCGGGACCACCATCAGGGCGCTGACCAGCAGCAGGCCCACGACCCGCATCGCCACGGTCACCGTCACCGCCGCCGTCACGGCGACCAGCAGGTTGAGCGCGCGCACCGGAAGGCCGGTGACCCGGGCGAATTCCTCGTCCTGGCTGACTGCGAACAGCTGCCGCCGAAGCCCCACCGTCACCAGCACCACGAAGGCGGCCAGCACGACGATCGCGGTGACGTCCTCCTCCGAGACCGTCGACAGGGAGCCGAAGAGGAACGAGGTGAGGTTGGCGTTGGAGCCGGTGTCGGAGAGATTGATCAGCATCACCCCGCCCGCCATGCCGCCGTAGAACAGCATGGCCAGGGCGATGTCGCCGCGGGTGCGTCCGTACCAGCGGACCAGTTCCATGACGACCGAGCCCGCGACGGCGACGAGCGTGGCCATCCAGACGGGGTTGGTGGAGAGCAGGAAGCCGAGGCCGACACCGGTCATCGCGATGTGTCCGATGCCGTCGCCCATCAGGGCCTGGCGGCGCTGCACCAGGAAGATGCCGATGGCGGGAGCGGTGACCCCGACCAGGACCGCCGCGATCAGGGCCCGCTGCATGAACGGGGGTGAGAGGAATTCCAGCATCAGGTGAGCAGTCCCGTCCGGACGGGCTCGGAGGCCGCGTGGGGGTGTACGTGGTCGTGGCCGGGCAGCGCGTGCTGGCCCAGGGCCTCGGGGGGCGGTCCGTCGTGCGTCACGCAGCCGTCGCGCAGCACGATCGCCCGGTCGATCAGCGGTTCCAGCGCGCCGAGCTCGTGCAGGACGAGCAGCACCGTCGTACCGGCGGCGACCTGCTCGCGCAGTGTCGCGGCGAGGATCTCCTGGCTGGCCAGGTCGACGCCGGCCATCGGCTCGTCCATGATCAGCAGTTCCGGCTCGGCGGCGAGCGCACGGGCGATCAGGACCCGCTGGTGCTGCCCGCCGGAGAGTGCGTTCACGGAGTCCCTGGCCCGGTCGGTGAGTCCGACGAGCTCGATGGCACGGTCGACGGCCGCCCGGTCCGCCTTGCCCGGCAGCCTCAGCTTCGTACGCGACAGTCGCCCGGAGGAGACGACCTCACGGACCGTGGCGGGGACGCCGCCGGCCGCCGTGGTGCGCTGCGGTACGTAACCGATGCGGGCCCACCGGCGGAAGCGGCGCAGCGGGGTGCCGAACAGTTCGACGGTGCCGCCGGTGAGCGGGACCTGGCCGATGACGGAGCGCACGGCGGTGGACTTGCCCGATCCGTTGGCGCCGAGCAGTGCCGCGACCTCACCTCGGTCGACGGTGAGATCGACGCCGCGCAGCACGGGACGCGCACCGAGCGTCGCCGTGGCGCCGCGCATGCTGATCACGGGTTCGGGCTTGCCGGGCTCGGGCATGAGCGCCTCCGATGCTGCTGCGACCGGTACGGGTGGGACGTGGGTCACTTCGCGCCGAGAGCCTTCTGGAGCGCGGCCAGGTTGGACTTCATGACCTCGATGTAGTCAGCGCCCTTGGAGGAGTCGGTGATTCCCTCCAACGGGTCCAGGACGTCGGTCTTCAGTCCGAGGTCCTTCGCCAGCGTCTTGGCGGTCCTGTCGCTCGCGAGGGTCTCGAAGAACACGGTGGTGGCCTTGTTCTTGTCGGCGACGGCGTGGATCTCGTTGATCCGGGCGGGGCTGGGCTCGGCCTCGGGGTCGATGCCGGCGATGCCCTCCTGGGTGAGGCCGTAGCGCTCGGCAAGGTATCCGAACGCGGAGTGTGTGGTGATGAAGGTCTTGGTCGCGGTGTCCTTCAGCCCGGTTTCGTACGCCGTGTCGAGCGCCTTCAGCTCGGTGACGAGGGCATCCGTGTTCGTGCGGTAGTCCGCGGCGTGGTCGGGGTCGGCCTTCTCCAGGGAGGTGCCGACGCCCTTCGCGACCTCGGCGTACTTCACCGGGTCCAGCCAGATGTGCGGGTCGGCGCCCGCCTCCTCGCCCTCGTGCGCGTGCTCCTCGCCCTCCTCGTGGCCGTGGTCGTGACCCTCGACCTCGGCGCCGTGGTTCTCGAGCGTGGTGAGCTTCGCGGCGTCCACGGTGTTCTTGACACCGGCCTGGCCGACGGCGTCGTCCACGGCCGGCTGGACGCCCTTGAGGAAGAGGATGTAGTCGGCGTCGCTCAGCCCGCCGATCTGGCGCGGTGTGAGATCCAGGTCGTGCGGCTCGACGCCCGGCTTCGTCAGCGGGGTGACGGAGACATGCGTGCCGCCGATCTTCTCGGCCAGGAACTGCATCGGGTAGAAGGACGCCACCACGTTCAGCTTGCCGGCGCTCCCGTGGCCGGCCGCGTCGGAGGAGGAGCAGGCGGAGAGCGCGGTGAGGCCGAGGGCGACGGCTCCGGCGACGGCGGTGGCGGGTATGAGGCGGCGTACGTTCATGACAGTCATTTTCAACAAAACTGGAAACGATTGTCAACAAGGCCGATGAGATGCCCGGATCGCGGGCCGTAGCCCGCTGTCCCACGTACCGATTTGATCCAGGGGGTGCGCCCGCCGGTAATCTGAAGCATTCGCCATCCCTCGCCGTCGCAATGAAGAGAGCACCGTGGCCGCCGACAAGATCGACACCATCGTCAGCCTGAGCAAGCGCCGTGGCTTCGTCTACCCCTGCAGTGAGATCTACGGCGGGCAGAAGGCCGCCTGGGATTACGGGCCGCTGGGCGTCGAGCTGAAGGAGAACCTGAAGCGCCAGTGGTGGCGCTACATGGTCACTTCACGCGAGGACGTGGTCGGTATTGACTCGTCGGTCATCCTGGCCCCCGAGGTCTGGGTTGCCTCCGGCCATGTCGCCACGTTCTCCGACCCGCTCACCGAGTGCACCTCCTGTCACAAGCGCTACCGCGCCGACCACCTGGAGGAGGCGTACGAGGAGAAGCACGGCAAGCCGCCCGTCAACGGCCTCGCCGACCTGAACTGCCCCAACTGCGGAAACAAGGGCACGTTCACCGAGCCCAAGCAGTTCTCGGGCCTTCTCTCCACACACCTCGGCCCGACCCAGGACTCCGGCTCCGTCGCCTACCTGCGCCCCGAGACCGCCCAGGGCATCTTCACCAACTTCGGTCAGGTGCAGCAGACCTCGCGCAAGAAGCCGCCGTTCGGCATCGCGCAGATGGGCAAGTCCTTCCGGAACGAGATCACTCCGGGCAACTTCATCTTCCGCACGCGCGAGTTCGAGCAGATGGAGATGGAGTTCTTCGTCAAGCCGGGCGAGGACGAGCAGTGGCAGGAGTACTGGATGGAGCAGCGCTGGAACTGGTACACCGGCCTGGGCCTGCGCGAGGAGAACATGCGGTGGTTCGACCACCCGAAGGAGAAGCTCTCCCACTACTCCAAGCGCACCGCTGACATCGAGTACCGCTTCCGCTTCGGCGGCAGCGAGTGGGGCGAGCTCGAGGGCGTCGCCAACCGCACGGACTACGACCTCAAGGCGCACTCCCAGGCCTCGGGCACGGACCTGTCGTACTTCGACCAGGAATCCGGCGAGCGCTGGACGCCGTACGTCATCGAGCCCGCGGCCGGTGTCGGCCGTTCGATGCTGGCCTTCCTCCTCGACGCCTACAGCGAGGACGAGGCGCCCAACGCCAAGGGCGTCATGGAGAAGCGCGCCGTGATGCGTCTCGACCCGCGCCTGGCGCCGGTCAAGGTCGCCGTCCTGCCGCTGTCCCGCAACCCGCAGCTGTCGCCCAAGGCCAAGAGCCTGGCCACCGACCTGCGGAAGAACTGGAACATCGAGTTCGACGACGCGGGCGCCATCGGCCGCCGCTACCGGCGTCAGGACGAGATCGGCACGCCGTTCTGCGTCACCGTCGACTTCGACACCCTCGACGACAACGCGGTGACCGTGCGTGAGCGCGACACCATGAAGCAGGAGCGCGTCTCCCTGGATCAGATCCAGGGCTACCTCGGCTCCCGTCTGCTGGGCTGCTGAGCACACGCACCTTCATAACGAAGCCCCCGGTTCCCTCCAGGAAACCGGGGGCTTCGTGCACACTGGGCGCACTCGTCCACAGGAGGCCAGGATGCCGTCCATGACCACGAGCAAGGTCAGCAGATGGGACCAGCACGGCCGTGAACACGTCGTCCACGTCCGGAAGTCGGGGATGCAGAGGCAACTGACCTGCGACACCTGCGGGTGGCGCAAGGGCGCGCAGTTCCTGCCGTGGCTCAAGGCCGAGGAACACCTCGCCGAGTCCCACCAGGCAACGGTCGACCCGAGCGCCTGAGCCGGGGACCAGCCCCGCGGCCGAAAAACGGGTGATGAGTCGCTCCGGGCCGGGGTACCTTTTTCGGTATGTCTTCGTTCTTCCAGATCTACGAGTGAGAGCGCGACGGGCCTCAGGGTCCGTCGCCCACCGAATCGATCCCTGAGATCCCTGATCTCTTCAGACTCACTTCTCACCACGAATGGGAGAACCCCGTGGCCAAGAGCCGCAACAACCTCCTCGGTGTGGGCGGACAGCGCAAGAAGCTGTCCCGCGCCGAGCAGCAGGGCGCGGGCCCCGCGCGCAACGCCGACCGCCAGACCGCGGCCGAACAGAAGCAGGAGCTGGTGCGCAAGATGCGTGAGCGCGCCGAGGGCTCCGGCTCCGCGCAGGAGGACGGCTCCGCGGACGCCTCCTCGCAGCAGGACGGCCAGGCAGCACAGAGCTGACGCACCGGTACGACGGCGGGCCCGGATCACCACGGTGATCCGGGCCCGCCCTCGTTTCTCACCCGACCGCGCGGGGCAGCCGCAGGCTCAGCAGGGTCGTCAGCACGACCGCCGCCAGCTGCACCAGCAGCGTCACGACGAGCGCGTCCCGCATCCCCGCACCCGGGGCCAGCGCGAGGAACAGCGTCCCGAGCGTCGCCACCCCCAGTGCCAGCGCGGCCTGCTGGGTCGTCGTCATCACTCCGCCGCCCACCCCGGCCCGCTCGGCGGGTACGTCGGAGAGCACGATGCGGAACAGGACGGGCAGCTGCAGCCCCTGCCCCAGTCCGGCGATCGCGACACCCGGCAGCAGTCCCAGGAGCCCGAGGTCCGGCCAGCCGTGCCACACGGCGAGCGCCAGTACCGTGACGCCCACGCCCTGGATGATCCCGCCGGCCGTCACGACCCGGCTGCCGAACCGGCGTACCAGCCGGGGGCCGGCCAGCGAGGCCGCGAAGAAGGCCGTGGCCATGGGCGCCAGCGACAGTCCCGCCGCTGCCGGGCCCATCCTCAGCCCCTGCTGAAGGGCCACGGCGATGACGAACATGAAGCCGCCGAAGCCGATCGAGAACGGCACCACCAGCGCCAGACCCCGCCGCAGTGATTCCAGCCGCAACAGGCTCGGCGGCACCAGCGGGGTCTGCCCGCGCGCGTCGGCCCGCCGCTCCACCCGGTAGAAGGCGAACGCGGTGAAGGGGAACAGCCCCAGCGAGACCCACGTCCACAGCGGCCAGCCCGCCGCACGCCCCTCGGTCAGCGGGGCCAGCAGCGTCACCAGCGACAGGGCCAGCAGCAGCGTGCCCGGTACGTCGACGGGGGCAGGCCGGTCCGAGCGGGTCTCCGGCACGGAGCGGGCGGCCAGGATCAGCCCCACCGCGGCCACCGGCACGTTGACCAGGAACACCGACCGCCAGCCCGCGCTCTCGCCGAACACCGACGACAGCGGGGCGGCGGAGACCAGGACGCCACCGAGGATCTGCCCGGCGACCATCGACAGCCCGGCCGTCGCCCCGTACAGGCTCATGGCCCGGGCCCGGCGGTGCCCCGCGGTGGCGGCCTGGATGGTGGCGAGCACCTGCGGCAGCATCAGCGCCGCGGCGGCCCCCTGCGCCACCCTGGCCCCGACGAGCGTCCAGGCGTCAGGAGCCAGCCCGCAGGCGAGCGAGGTGAGCCCGAAGGCCGCCATCCCGATGAGGAAGAGCCTGCGCCTGCCCGCCATGTCGCCCAGCCGCCCGCCGAGGACGAGCAGCACGGCGTACGAGAGCCCGTAGCCGGCGACGACCAGCTCCAGCAGGGCGGGGCCCGCGGCCAGGTCGTGGTCGATGGCGGGCAGGGCGACGTTGACGATGAAGAAGTCGATGAGGGGCAGTGCCGCGCCGAGCAGCACGGTGAACAGACCGAGCGTGCCGAGCACGGGCGTGGTGTGGTCGTGCCGCACGACGGGTGCGCCGGTGGCGGCGGGTGTCTTGGTCAGTACAGGGGATTCACTCACGTCAGTGACAATGGACCTGATCCCAGCCTGGTACCAGAGTGTCTTTATCCTGGTACCAGGAGCACCTGGCAGACAGCCGGGCCGTTCGGCACGCTGGGGGTATGACGACGATGGTGACCGAGGCTCCCGAGACCGACATCAGGCGGCACGAACTCGCCGGGTTCCTGCGCAGCCGCCGCGAGCGGATCACTCCCGAGCAGGCAGGCCTGCCCCGCGGCCCCCGCAGGCGCACCCCCGGTCTGCGCCGTGAAGAGGTGGCACAGCTCTCCGCCGTCGGAGTCACCTGGTACACGTGGCTGGAGCAGGCCCGCGACATCCACGTGTCCCCCCAGGTCCTCGACGCGCTGGCCCGCGCACTGCTGCTGGATCCCAGCGAGCGCTCCCACCTCTTCGCCCTCGCCGGCGCCGTCGACCCCGCACCGGGCTCCCGATGCGCCGGAGTCACCCCGGCCCTCGAAGCACTGCTCACGCAGCTGGAACCCTTCCCGGCGTGCGTCCAGAACAGCAGGTACGACATCCTCGCCTACAACCGCACCTACGGGCGGCTGCTGTGCGACCTGGACGCCGTCGCTCCCGAGGACCGCAACTGCATGCTCCTCGCCTACACCAACGAGGACTGGCGCGCCTCCGTGGTCGACCTGGCGGAGATGCGCCGGGTGATGGCGGCCAAGTTCCGCGGTGCCATGGCGGAACACCTGGCCGAGCCGGCCTGGAAAACGCTGCTGAGCCGCCTGGAGGCCGCCTCCCCGGAGTTCGGCGAGATCTGGGCCCGGCACGAGGTCGTGGGCCCCGGAGGGCGGACCAAGCTGTTCCGTAACGCCCGGGTGGGGCTGCTCCGCCTCGACCACACCGACCTCTGGCTCGGTCCCTCGGCGGGCCCCCGCCTGGTGACGTACGTCCCCGCCGACGAGGAGTCCCGGCAAGGGCTCGAACGCCTGCTGGACCTGTCTCCCGTGGGAGCCTGAGCGGACGGGATCCCGAGCCCCGTCCGGCGTACGCGACAATGGATGGATGACCACGCTCGCCCCTGCCCTCCCGCTGCTCCGGATCGGCCCGCACACCGTGCAGCCGCCGGTCGTGCTCGCCCCCATGGCCGGCATCACCAACGCGCCGTTCCGCACCCTGTGCCGTGAGTTCTCCGGCGGCAAGGGGCTGTTCGTCAGCGAGATGATCACCACCCGGGCGCTGGTCGAGCGCAACGAGAAGACCATGCAGCTCATCCACTTCGACGCGAGCGAGACCCCGCGCTCCATCCAGCTGTACGGAGTGGACCCGGTCACCGTCGGCAAGGCGGTCCGGATGATCGTCGACGAGAACCTCGCCGACCACATCGACCTCAACTTCGGCTGCCCCGTCCCCAAGGTCACCCGCAAGGGCGGCGGCTCCGCGCTCCCGTACAAGCGGCCCCTGCTGCGTGCGATCCTCCGCGAGGCCGTGGCGGGCGCGGGCGATCTGCCGGTCACCATCAAGATGCGCAAGGGCATCGACGACGACCACATGACCTACCTCGACGCGGGCCGCATCGCCGTCGAGGAAGGCATCACGGCCGTCGCCCTGCACGGCAGGACCACCGCCCAGCACTACGGCGGCACCGCCGACTGGGACGCCATCGGCCGCCTCAAGGAACACGTCCCCGAGATCCCTGTCCTCGGCAACGGCGACATCTGGTGCGCGGACGACGCCCTGCGGATGATGCGCGAGACGGGCTGCGACGGCGTGGTCGTCGGCCGCGGCTGCCTGGGGCGGCCCTGGCTCTTCGGCGACCTGGTCAGCGCCTTCGAGGGTACGGAGACCAGGCAGGCGCCCGCCCTGCGCGAGGTCGCGGACGTCATGCTGCGCCACGCGACGCTGCTGGGGGAGTGGATCGGCGACGAGACCCGCGGTGTGATCGACTTCCGTAAGCACGTGGCCTGGTACCTCAAGGGCTTCGCGGTCGGCTCGGAGATGCGCAGGAAGCTCGCGGTCACCTCCTCGCTGGAGGAGCTGGGCGGGCAGCTGCAGGAGCTGGAGCTGGACCAGCCGTGGCCGGACGGTGCGGACGGCCCTCGTGGGCGTACGTCCGGCAACAACCGCGTGGCGCTGCCGGACGGCTGGCTCAAGGACCCGTACGACTGCGCGGGCGTGAGCGCCGAGGCGGAGCTGGACACCTCCGGGGGCTGAGCCCCGCGGCTGTACAGGGGCACGGAGTGCCCCAATCAGGGCCCGCTCTTTTGAGCGGGCTTTTGTGCGTGATCCGGCCTGATTCGGGGTGGGGTGAGTGTGTGTGCGGTCCATCGGGAGTTCGTGTTCACGCTCCGCGGAACATAGGTGATCGCTGGGTAACGGTTCGCTGTCTTTGCGGCGTCCGGATAGTGACATCTGAGCGGGCCCAAGGGCGTGATTCTCGCCACCCTTGAGGGGTAAGTGGCTCAGATGAGCACCCTTCCGCATGCTGTACTTCTCAAATGATGGCACTGGGTGCCAGTCGACTTTGCTTTGATCGATCGACGCATTCGCTACTCTCTGTCGAAAAGTGGGCGATTTCCGGGCGCTCTGGGTAGTGATGAGTTCAGTAAGTGAACTCGGGGTCTCGATCGGTTGACCGCATGCACCACTTTCGATCTGCTGGCGGACGGGTGGTTGAGACCTCATGACGCGCAAGTGGACGTACCCAGACACCTTCGATCTGGGTATGTTCCTCGCCGTCAGGGCAGCCACCGCGTCCTCGAGGAGTCGAGACCCGTGTCGGAAAACAAAGATCGCCAGAAGTTCGTCTACGACTTCACCGAGGGCAACAAGGAGCTCAAGGACCTTCTGGGCGGCAAGGGCGCCAACCTCGCCGAGATGACCAATCTCGGACTGCCGGTCCCGCCGGGCTTCACCATCACCACCGAGGCGTGCAAGGTCTACCTCGACAGTGGTGACGAGCCTGCCGCGCTGCGCGACGAGGTCGGTGCACACCTCGCGGCGCTCGAGAAGCAGATGGGCAAGAATCTCGGCCAGGCCGACGACCCGCTGCTGGTCTCCGTCCGCTCCGGCGCCAAGTTCTCGATGCCGGGCATGATGGACACGGTCCTCAACATCGGCCTCTCCGACGCATCGGTCGTCGGGCTCACCGCCCAGTCGGGCGACGAGCGCTTCGCCTGGGACTCGTACCGCCGCCTCATCCAGATGTTCGGCAAGACGGTCCTCGGGGTCGACGGCGACCTCTTCGAGGAGGCCCTGGAGGCGGCGAAGGAGGCCAAGGGCGTCACCGTCGACGTGGACCTCGACGCGGCCGACCTGAAGAAGCTGGTCAAGCAGTTCAAGAAGATCGTCACCCGGGATGCCGGACGCGACTTCCCGCAGGACCCGCGCGAGCAGATGGACCTGGCCATAAAGGCCGTCTTCGACTCGTGGAACACGGACCGGGCGAAGCTCTACCGCCGCCAGGAGCGCATCCCCGGCGACCTCGGCACGGCCGTCAACATCTGCTCGATGGTCTTCGGCAACCTGGGCCCCGACTCCGGTACGGGCGTCGCCTTCACCCGTGACCCGGCCAGCGGCCACCAGGGCGTGTACGGCGACTACCTGCAGAACGCGCAGGGCGAGGACGTCGTGGCCGGCATCCGTAACACGGTGCCGCTCGCCGAGCTGGAGTCGATCGACAAGGCGTCGTACGACCAGCTGATGAAGATCATGGAGACGCTGGAGACCCACTACAAGGATCTCTGCGACATCGAGTTCACCATCGAGCGCGGTCAGCTCTGGATGCTCCAGACCCGGGTCGGCAAGCGCACCGCCGGTGCCGCCTTCCGGATCGCCACCCAGCTCGTCGACCAGGGCCTCATCGACGAGGCCGAGGCGCTCCAGCGCGTCAACGGAGCACAGCTCGCGCAGCTGATGTTCCCGCGCTTCGACGACGAGGCCAGCACCAAGCTCCTGGGCCGTGGCATCGCCGCGTCCCCGGGTGCGGCCGTCGGAAAGGCCGTCTTCGACTCGTACACCGCCGTCAAGTGGTCGCGGTCCGGCGAGAAGGTCATCCTCATCCGCCGGGAGACCAACCCCGACGACCTCGACGGCATGATCGCTGCCGAAGGCATCCTCACCTCGCGCGGCGGCAAGACCTCGCACGCCGCCGTCGTCGCACGCGGCATGGGCAAGACCTGTGTCTGCGGCGCCGAGGAGATCGAGGTCGACACCAAGCGCCGCAGGCTGACGGTCGGTGACACCGTCGTGGAGGAGGGCGACGTCGTCTCGGTCGACGGCTCCACCGGCAAGGTCTACCTCGGTGAGGTCCCCGTCGTGCCGTCCCCCGTCGTCGAGTACTTCGAGGGCCGGATGCACGCGGGCGCCGACGACGCCGACGAGCTGGTCGCCGCCGTGCACCGGATCATGGCGTACGCGGACCGAGTACGCAGGCTGCGCGTACGGGCCAACGCCGACAACGCCGAGGACGCGCTGCGGGCCCGCCGCTTCGGCGCCCAGGGCATCGGCCTGTGCCGCACGGAGCACATGTTCCTCGGCGAGCGCCGCGAGATGGTCGAGAAGCTGATCCTCGCGGACACCGACGACGAGCGCGAGACCGCGCTGGCCGCCCTGCTGCCGCTGCAGAAGGCCGACTTCATCGAGCTGTTCGAGTCGATGGACGGGCTGCCCGTCACCGTACGGCTCCTCGACCCGCCGCTGCACGAGTTCCTGCCCGACATCACGGAGCTCTCCGTGCGGGTCGCGCTCGCCGAGTCCCGCAAGGACGCCAACGAGAACGACCTGCGCCTCCTGCAGGCCGTGCACAAGCTGCACGAGCAGAACCCGATGCTGGGCCTGCGCGGCGTCCGCCTCGGCCTGGTCATCCCCGGTCTGTTCGCGATGCAGGTCCGTGCGATCGCCGAGGCCGCGGCGCACCGCAAGAACGCCAAGGGCGACCCCCGCCCCGAGATCATGATCCCGCTCGTCGGCACGGTCCAGGAGCTGGAGATCGTCCGCGAGGAGGCCGACCGCGTCATCGCCGAGGTCGAGGCCGCCACCGGCACCGCGCTGAAGCTCACCATCGGCACCATGATCGAGCTGCCGCGCGCCGCGCTGACCGCGGGCCAGATCGCCGAGGCCGCGCAGTTCTTCTCCTTCGGTACGAACGACCTCACCCAGACGGTGTGGGGCTTCTCCCGCGACGACGTGGAGGCCTCGTTCTTCACCGCGTACCTGGAGAAGGGCATCTTCGGGGTGTCGCCGTTCGAGACGATCGACAAGGACGGCGTCGGTGCGCTCGTACGCAGCGCCGTGGAGGCCGGCCTGGCCACCCGGCCCGACCTCAAGCTCGGTGTCTGCGGCGAGCACGGCGGTGACCCCGAGTCGGTGCACTTCTTCCACGAGGTGGGCCTGGACTACGTTTCCTGCTCGCCGTTCCGTATCCCGGTGGCGAGGCTGGAGGCGGGCCGCGCCGCTGCCGGTTCGAAGGGCAGCGACAGCCGCTGATCCCGTCGGCGGCCGACCGACACCCGGCGGCCGACCGACACCCTGCGACCACGACTCCGGGGCTGCCGGCGGATCATCCCTACCCTCACCCGATCCGACGGCGGCTCCGGAAAACCCGGAAGCGGCGGCACCCTGTGCGGGGGTGCCGCCGCTTCGTCAATTGAATTGCGAACCATTGAGGGTTGTTGCTTTTCTCCGTTCGGTGCGCAAATTCTCTGCCGAACGGACCGGGGTGCGGTCCATGGATCCCCACCCATGGACCGCACCCGGCTACCCCCGTCGGGTACGGAGCCGCACCGTCGTACACCGCCGCCGAACAGGCAAAGCCCCCCACGGCCCTCACCCGCTCTTTCGGTGACGCCGGATGCGTACCCGACGTCGTACAGCTTTTCGGTTGACGAGGATGCGGGCGAGACGTTTCAACTGTGGCCGAAACCCCGTGGTGACGTCGTGTGACGATATGCATACCCTTCGGTGGGGGCGATTGCGGTTGCAACAGGTGGGGGTTCGGTGCTGCGTATCCATGTGTCCGGAGAGGACCTTTCCAGAGTGCGGATGGCCACGAGGCCGGACGCAATGTGGGAAACCATTCTCAGTTTTCACCGACTGAGGGACCGGAGGGGTTCCACGGTGTTCGGGAAATGGCGCTCGGAATCCCGGACCCGGTTGAACGGCGAAACGCGCCTGCTCTCCGCAGTCGTTCCGCTCCGCGGCTATTTCCCCGACTTCCTGACGCCTTCCCAGGAAGGTGCCGAGCCTCTCGGCCTGGACGCGGGAATGGAGGCACTGCGCGACACCCCCGTGGAGCGCCTCCACGGCGATCTGGCGCTGCTGGCCGGAAACCGCCCCCGCCTCCAGCGGTCACCCCGGGGCGGGGGATCACCCGCGGCCCTGCTGGACGCGCTCGCCGAGGGGCGTACGGAGCCACTGGGGCGCCTCATAGCCGCCCTGCGCAGCTACCACCGCGCCACCGTCGAGCCGTACTGGCCGCACGTACAGGCGAGCGTCGAGGCCGACCGGGCCATCCGGGGCCGGGCCCTGCTGGACGGCGGCACGGACGAACTCCTCTCCACCCTGCCGCCCATGATCCGCTGGCGGGAGCCCGTGCTCGAGGCGGACTACCCCGTGGACCGTGAGCTGCATCTGGACGGGCGGGGCCTGCTCCTGCAGCCTTCGTTCTTCTGCCGCGGCAGCCCCGTCGTCTACCGGGACCCGCACCTTCCGCCGGTCCTCGTCTATCCGGTCACCCACCGCGGTGCCCCGGCCTTCGCCGAGCCCGGCCCCTGGCTGGGGCGGCTCGTCGGGCACACCCGCTCCGCAGTCCTTCGGGCCGTCGGCAACGGCTGCACGACGAGCGAGCTGGCACGCAGGACCGGAGTGTCCCTGGCCTCGGCGAGCCAGCACGCCTGCGTGCTGCGCGAGGCCGGCCTGCTCCTGACCCTGCGCCACGGCAGCTCGGTCCTGCACACCCTCACCCCGCTGGGCGCCTCGCTGCTCAGGGGCGGCGCCCCGCTCGCCATGTCCTGACGGGTCCGGCGTCCCCGGAGCCGTCGAGGGCGACGGGCGGTCGCCCAGGGAGGAATCCTCCTGCGAGCGATGAATTCGGCGGGGCTCTGCGGTCTACCTCTCGACAGCGCTCGAACGCAGCGCCACGGAGCACGCGAAGTGCCGGGACGGAAGAGTGGGAACCATGCCTCAGATGATCTTCGTGAACCTGCCGGTCAAGGACCTGGAGACGACGAAGAACTTCTTCGGGAAGCTCGGCTTCGGCTTCAACCCGAAGTTCAGCGACGAGACGACGGCCTGTCTGGTCATCAGCGACACGATCTTCGCCATGCTCATCAGCGAGCCGCGCTTCAAGGAGTTCACCAAGAAGGAGATCGCCGACGCAGGGAAGACGACGGAGGTCCTCCTCGCCCTGAGCGCGGACAGCAGGGCCGAGGTCGACGAGATGGCCGACGCCGCGCTCGCCGCGGGCGGGTCTGCGGCCAACGAGCCCATGGACATGGGCTTCATGTACGGCCGTTCCTTCCAGGACCCGGACCACCACATCTGGGAGGTCGTGTGGATGGACCCGGCGGCGGCCGAGGGCGACGGCCAGGCCTGATGGCCGCTCGGCCGGCCTCACGGCACCGGAACCGGCGCCGTGAGGCTGTGGCCTGGCTCAGCTGCGGAACGGCCCCGTGACCTCGTACGTGATGCCACCGGACGAGCTCCCGCTGGTCCCGCGCTGCGAGGAGAAGTAGAGCCGGGTGCCGTCCGGGGAGAAGGCCGGGCCGGTGATCTCCGAGCCGGACTGGCCGCTGATCCGCAGGAACGGGGCGACGGTGTCGTCCGGGGTGATCAGGCAGATCTCCAGGTTCCCGCCGTCCTCGGCGACATACAGGTCACCCGAGTCGGAGCGGGTGACGTTGTCGACGCCGGTGAGCGGGGCGCCGCCGCCGGTGACGAGCGAGTCGTCGTAGGCGAGCGAGAGGCTGGAGGCGTTCGCGTCGTACGCCCACACCCGGTTGTCGCCCTTGGTGGTGAACCAGCAGGTGCCCGCCGCGTAGAAGCAGCCCTCGCCGCCGTTGAACACCTTGGCACCGGAGACCTGGTAGCGGGTCAGGGTGGGCGAGCCGTCCGGGTCGGGGACCGTGGTCCAGGTCACCGGCCCCGAGGTGCCGGTGCCCGCCACCAGGACCTGCAGGGTGCCGGCGGACAGATTGCCCCAGGTGGTGGGGCGGAAGCGGTAGAAGCGGCCGTCCGTCTCGTCCTCGGTGAGGTAGATGTACCCGTGGTCGGGGTCGGCAGCGGCCGCCTCGTGCTTGAAACGGCCCAGGGCGGGCCGCTGGACGGCCGCGTTCACGCCCCAGGGGTCCGTCTCGTAGACGAATCCGCGGCTGACCTCCTCACAGGACAGCCAGGTGTTCCACGGGGTCCTGCCGCCCGCACAGTTGTTGTTCGTGCCGGACAGGATCCGGTAGGCGTTGGTGACGGTCCCGGAGGAGTTGAAGCGCACCGCGCTCGCCCCGCCGCCGCTGCCGGAGGAGACCTCGGCGTTGGAGACGTAGATCCAGCCGCTGCCGTCGGCGTACGTGGCACCTCCGTCGGGTGCGCTGTGCCAGGCGTAGGAGGTGCCGGGGACGGTCTGTCCCGAGCGGGCGACGATTCTGCTGGTGAAGCCGCTCGGCAGCAGGATGCCGTTGCTGTTGGCGGCCTGCAGCGCGCCGTAGGGGCCGGCGGCCGGCTGGGCGGGGTCGGCGAAGGCGGCACCCCGCCACAGGGTGCCGCCGAAGGCCGCCGCCGATGTCCCGATCACCGCTGTGCGCAAGAAGGTCCGACGTTCCACGATCACTCCACGGGTGACGTGAGGGCCCGCCGGTCCGGTCGGCCCGGCGGGTCGAACGTCAGGACAGTAGAGGTACGCAATTGACGGAGCGTCAACGTGCGGTGAACGGGCCGGGATCAGTCGGCGCGGACCGCGAAGACCGGCACGGTGACCTCGTCGTCGTCCAGGCAGGCGCCCGTCTCCAGGTCGAAGCGCTGCTTCAGCAGCGGCGAGGCCACGAACGGCCGCCCGCCCGCCGAGCCGACCAGGCCCCGGGAGAGGACGTACGCACCGGTGAACGGATCGCGGTTGTCGATCGCGTACGCGCGCCCCGCCCGGTCCACGAACAGCGCGACCTGCCGGCCGTCCGGGAGGAGGGCCGCCACCCCGCGCCCCGGCGTCAGCAGCTCGCGGTCGCAGACCGTGAGCCAGCCGTCCCCGTCCGCGAGCTGGATCGTCCGGGTGTCCTGCGCCGTTTCCATCGTCTGGGTCGTCATCAGGAAGAAGTCCCTTCAAGAGTACGGATGGCAAGCACGGGACCCGCGAGAATGTCCAGGTCGGGCTTGACCTGGTCGCGCTCCGGGACGAACTTCACCGAGGGGTCGGGTGCGTCGGGGGCGTTGACGAAGGTGACGAAGCGGCGCAGCCGCTCCGGGTCGTTGATGGTCTCGGCCCACTCGTCGCGGTAGCCGCGGACGTGGTCGGCCATCAGCCGCTCCAGCTCGTCGCACAGCCCCAGCGAGTCGTGGACGACGACGTCCCGTACGTGGTCCAGGCCGCCCTCGATCCGGTCCAGCCAGGTCGAGGTGCGCTCCAGCCGGTCCGCCGTACGGATGTAGAACATCAGGAACCGGTCGATGAGACGCACCAGTTCGGCGTCTGACAGGTCCTGGGCCAGCAGGTCCGCGTGACGCGGTGTGGCGCCGCCGTTGCCGCCGACGTACAGGTTCCAGCCCTGCGCCGTGGCGATGATCCCGAAGTCCTTGCCGCGGGCCTCCGCGCACTCGCGGGCACAGCCCGAGACCGCCGACTTCAGCTTGTGCGGCGAGCGCAGACCCCGGTAGCGCAGCTCCAGATCGATCGCCATCTTCACCGAGTCCTGCACGCCGTAGCGGCACCAGGTCTGCCCCACGCAGGACTTGACCGTGCGCAGCGACTTCCCGTACGCGTGACCCGACTCGAAGCCGGCGTCCACGAGGCGGGTCCAGATCAGCGGCAGCTGGTCGACGCGGGCGCCGAACAGGTCGATCCGCTGGCCACCGGTGATCTTCGTGTAGAGGCCGAAGTCCCGGGCCACCTCACCGATCACGATCAGCTTCTCCGGGGTGATCTCACCACCCGGGATGCGCGGCACGATCGAGTAGGAGCCGTTGCGCTGGAGGTTGGCCAGGAAGTGGTCGTTGGTGTCCTGGAGGGCCGCCTGCTCGCCGTCCAGGACGTAGCCGCTCGCACCGACCGTCGGCGCCAGCGAGGCGATGATCGAACCGACCGTCGGCTTGCAGACCTCGCAGCCGTCCCCGCCCTTGGCCTCCTCGCGGCCGTGCGAGTCCAGCAGGCCGGCGTACGACGTGACACCCAGGGTGCGGACGATCTCGTACAGCTCGCTGCGGGTGTACTCGAAGCAGCCGCACAGCCCCTGGTCCTCGGGCTGCGGCAGCAGCTGTCCGATGACCTTGACGCAGCTTCCGCAGCCCGTACCCGCCTTGGTGCACTTCTTCACCTCGGGCAGCGTGGTGTGCTCGCAGATCGCGCCCTTGGTCACGTTGTGGCAGGAGCAGATCACGGCCTCGTCGGGCAGTGAGGACGGGCCGAGCGTGACCGGGCCGCCCGCGCCGGCCGGCAGCACCAGCTGCTCCGGGGCGACCGGCAGGACCGTGCCGGTCATCGGCCGCAGTGTGCCGTACTGGTCGGCATCCCCGACCAGGACGCCGCCGAGCAGCGTGCCGTCCCGGCCGATCACCAGCTTCTTGTAGACACCCGAGCGGGAGTCGGAGTAGACCACGTCGAGGCAGCCCTCGGCCGCGCCGTGCGCGTCGCCGAACGAGGCGACGTCCACACCGAGCAGCTTCAGCTTCGTCGACAGGTCGGCGCCGGTGAACGAGGCCGCGTTGCCCGCGACCACCTCGGCGACCGCGACCGCCATCTCGTAACCCGGCGCCACCAGCCCGTACACCCGGCCGTCCGAGGCCAGCGCGCACTCACCGATCGCGAAGACGGCGCTGTCCGAGGTGCGGCACTCCTCGTCGACGATGATGCCGCCGCGCGGGCCTACCGCCAGGCCGCAGTCGCGGGCCAGCTGGTCCCGGGGGCGTACACCGGCGGAGAAGACCACGAGGTCGGTGGCGAGCGAGGAGCCGTCGGAGAGCGACATGCCGTTGACCCGGCCGTCCTCGCCCGCGGTGACCTCCTGGGTGCCGACACCCGTGTGGACGGAGAGGCCCATGTTCTCGATGGTGCGCAGCAGCGCGGCGCCACCGCCGTCGTCGACCTGGACCGGCATCAGCCGGGGCGCGAACTCCACGACGTGTGTGCTGAGTCCGAGGCCCTTCAGTGCGCCGGCGGCCTCCAGGCCGAGCAGCCCGCCGCCGACCACCGCGCCGGTCGTCGCGGTCTTCGCGTACTCCTCGATCGCGAGGAGGTCCTCGATGGTGCGGTAGACGAAACAGCCCTCGGTGTCCTTGCCCGGAACCGGCGGTACGAACGGGTACGAGCCGGTGGCCAGCACCAGCGTGTCGTACGAGAAGGTCTGCCCGGAGCGCGCGGTGACCGTGCGCGCCTCGCGGTCGACGCTCTCCGCCGGGTCGCCCACGTGCAGCTCCATGCCGTGCCGCGCCATGAAGTCCGGCTCGACGAGCGAGAGGTCCTCCGGCGTCTTCCCGGAGAAGTACGAGGTCAGCTGCACCCGGTCATAGGCGGGGCGGGGCTCCTCGCAGAGCACGACGACCCGGGCCGTGCCCTCGGCGGCCGTCAGCCCTCGGTCGGCGAGCGCTTCCAGGAACCGCTGGCCGACCATGCCGTGCCCGACGACCACGATCGTCGGCACGCCTGCGGTGGGGGCGGTCGGGGGAGTGGACACCGGCATCAGAAGCCTCCGTCGTTGGTGAGCAGGTGGAGCAGGGACATGTCGGCGGGGAGGGGTTCGTCGTCCTGCCAGGTCCGGGCGAGGGTGCCGACCGCGGCGAGATCGCCGAAGAGCACCCCGCCGGCGAGCCGGTCGCCCCGGACGACGACCGTGCGGTACGCGCCCCGGGTGGCGTCGGCCAGCCGGATCACGTCGTCGCCGGGCATCGGGCGGGAGTCACCGAAGGCGGCCAGGTCGAGACCGCCCGGGGCACCGGCGACACCGGCGGCGACAGGGACGGCAGCGGGGGAGCGCAGGGTGAGCCGGGTCAGGGCCCTGGTGCCCTCGTAGCGGGCGGACTCTCCGGCCAGTACCCCGGCCAGCACGTCCGCCTGTTCGAGCGCGGCGCCCGCCAGCCCGTACACGGTGCCGCGGTGCTCGGCGCAGTCGCCGACCGCGTGGATGTACGGGTCCGAGGTGCGCAGCTCGTCGTCGACGACGACACCCTTGCGGACGTCGAGTCCGGCAGCCTGCGCCAGGCCCGTCCTGGGGCGGACCCCGCAGGCCAGCACCGTGATCTCGGCCTCCAGCTCGTAGCCGTCGGCGAGCTCCACGGCGCGCACCGCGGGGATCGCCCCATCGGTGCAGCGCAGGCCGCGTACCCGGCACTCGGTGTGCACCTCGACCCCGAGGGACTCCAGGTGGCGCTGCAGCAGCCCGGCAGACTCGGCGTCCAGCTGCCGCTCCATGAGGTGCTCGCCCTGCTGGGCCAGCACCACCTGGGCGCCGCACTCGGCCAGCGCACGGGCCGCGGAGACCCCGAGGAGCCCGCCGCCGATGACGACGGCGCGAACGCCGGGACGTACCGCCGCGCGCAGGGCCAGGCAGTCGTCGAGGGTGCGGAAGGGATGCACCCCGTCCGGCAGCATGTGGCCGAGGCCCCGCAGAGGCGGCAGCACCGGGTTGGAGCCGGTGGCCAGCACCAGTCGCTCGTACCCGATGACGCTGCCGTCGTCGCAGTGCACCAGCCGGTCGGCCCGGTCGATCCGTACGACCCGCACCCCGCGCCGCACCTCGGCGGGCGGCAGCGCGATGACGTCCGGCTCGTACCGTCCGGCAAGTACCTCGGCGAGCAGCACCCTGTTGTACGGTGCGTGCTCCTCCTCGCCGATGACGGTGACACCGGGGACCCGGGCGGCGAGCCGTGCGCCCGCCATCCCGGCGCCGATCACCACCACACGCGCCGTGTTCCCGCTCTGTGTCCTCATGAAAGAGAGACTGCGGGGCCGGTGTTACCCGACCGGATCCCTCCTGTTTCCCGGGAGGAACCTTGCGCTCAGCGCCCGGGGACGCGCTCTGTGAGGGCCGGGCAACTGGTTGGACTGGGCACCTATCGCCTGCCTAAGGTCACGACATGCCCGAGATAACGCTGACCACCCTCGTCCTCCTCTGCCTGGCCGCTGCGGCGGCGGGCTGGATCGACGCGGTGGTGGGCGGCGGAGGGCTCCTCCTCCTGCCCGCTCTGCTGCTGGGTCTGCCGAACGTTCCGGCCGCTCACATCCTCGGCACCAACAAGGCGGTCGCCATCGTCGGCACCTCGGGGGCCGCAGTGACCTATGTACGCAAGGCGCCGGTGCAGGTGGGGACCGCCGTGCGGATCGGGCTCATGGCGCTGGCCGGATCGATGACCGGCGCGTTCTTCGCCGCGGGGATCAGCAGCGATGTGCTGCGCCCGGTGATCATGGTGGTGCTGCTCGGTGTCGCGGCCTTCGTCATGCTGCGGCCGTCCTTCGGCACGGCGGCGGCCGGCGACGGGACGGGCAAAAAGGTCACCCGGGCCCGTACCATCACCGCGATCGTGCTGGTCGGCGGAGGTATCGGCTTCTACGACGGGCTGTTCGGGCCGGGCACGGGAACCTTCCTGGTGCTGGCCCTGACCGCCGTGCTCCACCTCGATCTGGTGACGGCGTCCGCCACCGCCAAGATCGTGAACGTCTGCACCAACGCCGGTGCGCTGGCGATGTTCGCCTACCAGGGCACCGTGCTGTGGCAGCTGGCCGCGCTGATGGCCGTATTCAATCTGGCAGGCGGCATGTTCGGAGCGCACATGGCGCTCAGGAAGGGCAGCGACTTCGTCCGGGGGGTCCTGCTGGTCGTGGTGTTCTCGCTGGTCGCCAAGCTCGGCTTCGACCAGTGGACGGCCTGATCACCGCACCTCGGTGAGGTGGGCGTACGCCACCACGTTGCCCAGGTAGCCGGTCTGCTGCGAGAAGCCGCCGCCGCAGGTGATCAGCCGCAGAGAAGCGTGCGCCGAGGCGCCGTAGACCCGCTGGTCGGGGAAGTCCTCGTTGTCGTACACCTCGATCGCGTCGACCGAGAAGACGGCGGTGCGGCCGTCCTTGCGGTCGATCTCGACCCGGGCCCCCTTCTTCAGCGACCCGAGCGCGTAGAAGACCGACGGGCCCTGGGCGTTGTCGACATGACCGGCGACGATCGCGGTGCCCTTCGCGCCGGGCGGGGCGCCGCCCTTGAACCAGCCCGCGATATTGCGGTTCCCGGCAGGCGGTACGTCCAGGCTGCCGTCCCGGCCCAGGCCCAGCCGCATCATGGGTGCGTCCACGCCGACGCCCGGAATGCGGATCCGGACCGGCTCGGAGGGGTGCAGCGGTTCGGCGACCGGTGAGCCGGCCGGGAGTTCGGGACCTGAGGCGAAGGCCTCGGCCGTGGACGGCTGGGGCGGGACGAGCTGGGTGGCGGAGCCGTTCTGGACCAGCCAGACGCCGCAGAGCGCGGCGATGCCCACCAGCCAGGCCCTGGCCTTCCTGGTCGTCCCGTCCACGTCGCTGTCCTCGCCCCGCCGGCCTCAGCTGTCCTGGGAGCCGTTCGAGCGGCGGCGCAGGAGCCAGGCGCCGCCGAGGGCCGCCGCCCCGAGGACGCCGACGCCCGCGGCGATCTGCGCGGTGTCGGGCCCCACGCTCCCCCCGACGCCCGTCCCGACGTGTCCGGAGGGCCGGGTCGGCCGGGGCTCGGGCTCGGGCCTGGGCCAGCCGGAGGAGGCCGTGGGCTCCACCGTCTCTTCGGGCTTGGGCCAGCCCGCGGAGGCCGCGGAGCCGGAGCCCGCGGTCACCTCGAGATCCCCGGTGGCCTCCTTGCCGTCGTCGCAGGACACCGCGACGACGTACGTACCGGACTCGGTGCCCTGCGGCACGGTGAACCGGCCGGTCACCACCTCCTTGTGGGTGCCGGGCTTCAGGTCGAAGTCCCCGGCGCCGAGGTCGTTCGCGTCGCCGATGCCCGCGCCGTCGGGACCGCATGCGGTGGTGCTCACGGTGACCGAGGTTCCGGGGGCGGCGGACGCCGGAGCGAACTCCAGCTTGCCGAGGTCGCCCGCGTACGCGGGCGGGGCGGCGGTGGCGAGGCCGAGCGCGACGGCGGAGAGTGCCGCGGCGGCGGTACCGGTCACGAGGCGGGCAGGGCTGCGCATGGGAATCCTCCGGGCAGGCGGGTGTGTCCTGCCTCCGAGACAACGGGCCGCGCCCGCCTCCTGCCTGCTGACGCATGGTCAGATTTCACTCGCACGGACCTGTCGGATGCGCCTGCCTGTCAGGCCCGGTGCAGGTCGTGGCGGTGGCGCCGGCTGCTGGGCCCGCCGGGTGTCGATCGGGTGACGCCACGCACCATGTTGTGTGACGCACATCACATACATGGTCCTGCAGGGTCGGGGCACACGGTGTACACCCCCCCCACGGGACGGCAGCCCCCCGGCCGCCCCCAAGGCAACCGCCCTCACCGGCCCAATCCCCCCTGGGACCGGTGAGGGCGGTGTCATGTGCCGCCCGTGGCGGACCACGTGATGTCCGGAGGGCGTACGCGGGCGCACCGCGGCTGCCCCTTGTCGTCGGTCAGACGCAGCCGCGCGGTGAGGTGCCCGGTCCGGGTGGCGGCATCGAGGACGCTCCGGTCGATATCGCCGATCATCAGTTTGGCGCGCCGGAACATGGTGAAGACACCGGACTCGTCCACGGTGCCCCAGGACAGATAGACGAAGCGCCCGCCGAGCCGGTTCTGGATGTACGGCCCCGCGAGCTCGACGCCGTCGCCGGTGGGGGTGGCGGTGCAGTCCAGTGTCCAGGCCGCGAAGGGGGCATCCCCGGGATGCAGTCCCAGCAGCTCGTCAGGCCTGTCCGTGCGCTGCACGCCTACATGGATGTTCTCGAAACCGGCGAATTCGGTGCCCGGGCGGCAGGTGCGGCCGGGGAGTTCTGAGGCTTCGATATGGATCTGCATGGCGCCCATGCTCCTGCACCTGCCGTCCGGCGGTACACGGAGCCGGTTCAGATGGTGTCCCAGGGGGCGCTTTCGTAGACCTGCCCGATCCTCTTCATCAGCTCCTCGTCGACCGCGAAGGAGGTGTCGTCGATCCGGTGGACCGGTGCGATGCCCTGCGAGTTGGTGACGAAGGCCGCCCGGTAGGCACCCAGGCCCTCCAGTGTCACCGGGCGCCGTTGCGACGGCCGGCCGTCCTGTGCGAGGCCGCTGTCCAGGAGGGCCATGGTGATGCCGGTCAGCGCGGGAGCATCCGGCCAGACCACCGAAGTGCCCTCCCAGAAACCGATGTTGGTGATCGATCCCTCGGTCACCACGCCGCCGGGCGCCGTCAGCAGCGCCTCGTCGAAGCCGGACCGCTGTGCCAGCAGTCCGTAATAGGTCTGGCCGAACTCGCCCGGGCGCTTGATATGGGGCACGGTGCGCGCATACGGCACGGACATCAGGCTCTTCGGCGCGGTGGACATCCTCGCGGGCTCCCGCACGGTCACCATCGGTGTCGTCGCCGTGGCGCCCGGCGGGAGGAAGCCGTTCACCCGCACCGACGCGTCCCGTACCCCGGCGCCGTCGAGCGCATGCAGGATCAGCCCGCGCACATGTTCCCCGCCCAGGGGCAGGCCGAACAGTTCCCGGTTCGCCGAGTCCAGCCGGTCCAGGTGCAGGGCGAGACCCTGCACCCTCCGGTCCCTGACCTGCATCGCTGTGAAATGGCCGTAGCCGGCCAGGGCCGGGACCCGAAGATCCTCCCCGGTGGCCCGATGGCCGTTGATCTCGATGTACGTCGGGGCTGCGGTAGGTGTCATGCGCCCCACCGTAGGTCGCGACGCGAGGCGACTTGACCTCAACCATGGTTGAGGCGTGAGGCTGCGATGCATGGACCTCAACGCACCTGTTCCCACCGCATCCCCCGCCCCTCTGAAGGTGGCCGTCATCCTCGGCAGCAACCGTGAGGGCCGCTTCGCGCCCGTTGTCGCCGAGTGGTTCCTCGACCGGGCGGCAGGTCACCCGGACATCGAGACCGACCTCATCGATGTCGCCGAGTCCGAGATCCCGGCCGCCCTGTCCCACCGCCCCGGCGCCCGACTCGCGGACGTCGCAGACCGGTTGGCGCAGGCCGAAGCCTTCGTCGTACTCACCCCCGAGTACAACCACTCGTACCCGGCCCCGCTGAAGAACCTCATCGACCGGCACTACGCCGAATGGCAGGCCAAACCCGTAGCCTTCGTCAGCTACGGAGGAATCTCCGGCGGCCTGAGGGCCGTTGAACACCTCCGCCAGGTCTTCGCCGAACTCCACGCCGTCTCCGTACGCGACACCGTCTCCTTCCACAACGCGGGTGCGCTCTTCGACGACCGGGGCAGGCACAAGGACCCGGCACCCTCGGACGCCGCGGCCAAGACGATGCTCGACCAGCTGGTCTGGTGGGGCCGCGCCCTGCGCGAGGCGAGGGAACGGCATCCGTACGGCGCCTGACACCGCAGGGGACGACAATCGAGGGGCCCGTATGCCGACAAGACGAGGAGCCCCGGGGATGACAGAGCCGGCATGGCTGACCGTACTGACCACGACGGACAGCGAGGAGAAGGCCCACCTCCTGGCCCAGGGCGCTGTGGAGGCACGGCTCGCCGCCTGTGCCCAGATCTCCGCACCCGTCACCTCGGTCTACCGGTGGAAGAACGCCATCGAGACCACCGAGGAATGGCAGGTGCTGTTCAAGACGAGGGCCGACCGGTACGACGAGCTGGAGGCCCACCTCGTCGAGGCCCACGACTACGAGACCCCGGAGATCATCGCGACGCCCGTGGTGCGCGGCAGCGCCCGCTACCTCGCCTGGGTGACGGCGGAGACGGCGTCCGCGGCGGCCCTGTGACCGACGCGGGCCTGCCGTTCTTCGTGTACGGCACGCTGCTCCCCGGCGAGCGCAACCACGACCTGTTCCTGCAGGGCCGTACGAGCGCGGAACGCCCGGCGGTACTGCCGGGCGCCCTCCTCTACGAAGGCCCCGGATATCCGTACGCCATCGAGGGCCACGGCACGGTCCACGGTGCACTCGTCACCGCCGCGCCCGGATCGTACGGGGAACTGCTCCGGCTCCTGGACGACCTGGAGGAGTACCTGGGCCCGGACCACCCGCGCAACCTGTACGAGCGGGTGGTCCGGCAGGTGGTCCCCGGGCCGGAACCGGGCGAGCAGGTCCGCGCCTGGGTCTACTTCGCGGCCACCGCGGTCACCCGCACCCTGCGCAACGACGGGACACCCATCCCCTCCGGGGCATGGCTCACCCGGCGGCCTCCACCCGCACCGCGCACACCTTGAACTCCGGCATGCGCGACACCGGGTCCAGGGCCGGGTTCGTCAGGGTGTTGGCCCGGCCCTCGCCCGGCCAGTGGAACGGCATGAACACGGTGTCCTGCCGGATGCCCACCGTGATCCGGGCCGGCGCAACCGCGCGCCCGCGCCGTGAGGTGACCGCGACCGTATCGCCCTCGGCCACCCCGATCCGCTCGGCGAGCCGCGGATGCAGCTCCACGAAGGGGCCCGGCGCTGCGGCGTTCAGCTCGTCCACCCGGCGGGTCTGCGCCCCCGACTGGTACTGGGACACGACCCGACCGGTGGTCAGCACGACCGGGTACTCGGCATCCGTCTCCTCCGCGGCCGGCCGGTGGGTGACCGGCACGAACCTGGCACGCCCGTCGTCCGTCGCGAACCGCTCGAGGAACAGCCGCGGCGTCCCGGCGTGCTCCTCGTCCGGGCAGGGCCAGAACACCCCGTCCTCCGCCACGATCCTGGCGTAGGTGATGCCCGCGTAGTCGGCGGGACCGCCCGCCGAGGCCCGCCGCAGCTCGTCGAACACCTCCTCCGGATCGGCCGGGAAGCCCTTCCCGTGCCCCAGGAGCCCGGCCAGGGCGTTCAGCACCTCCAGGTCGCTGCGCACCCCCGGCGGCGCCGTGACCGCCCGCTGCCGCAGCAGCACCCGGCCCTCCAGATTGGTCGTGGTGCCGCTCTCCTCCGCCCACTGCGTCACCGGCAGCACCACATCTGCCAGCGCCGCCGTCTCCGACAGCACCACATCCGCGACCGCCAGGAAATCCAGTGACCGCAGACGCTCCTCGATGTGTCCGGCGCGCGGGGCGGAGACGACCGGGTTGGAACCCATCACCAGCAAGGACTTCACGTCCTGTCCCAGCGCGTCCAGCAGCTCGTACGCACTGCGCCCCGGCCCGGGCAGCGCATCGGGGTCGACGCCCCAGACCCCGGCCACATGGCGGCGCGCGGCCGGATCGGTGAGCTTGCGGTAGCCGGGCAGCTGGTCGGCCTTCTGGCCGTGTTCCCGGCCGCCCTGGCCGTTGCCCTGGCCGGTCAGGCAGCCGTACCCGGACAGCGGGCGCCCCGCCCTGCCGGTGGCCAGGCAGAAGTTGATCCACGCACCGACCGTGTCCGTCCCCTTCGACTGCTGCTCGGGACCCCGCGCCGTGAGAACCATTCCGGTCTCCGCCCCGCAGAACATCTCCACTGCCTCGCGCAGTTGCGGCACGGGCACCCCGGTGATGCGCTCCACCAGCTCCGGCCAGTGCGCCATCGCCCCCGCCCTGGCCTCGTCCCAGCCGTTCGTGCGGGTGCGGACGAACTCCTCGTCCACCCGCCCCTCCGCCACGACCAGATGCAGCATGCCGAGCGCGAGCGCCAGATCCGTTCCCGGCCGGGGCGTCAGATGCAGATCGGCCTGCTCGGCGGTCCTCGTGCGGCGCGGATCGATGACGATCAGCCGGCCGCCGTTCTCCCGCAGCTCGGTCAGATAGCGCAGCGCGGGCGGCATCGTCTCCGCGAGGTTCGAGCCGACCAGGATCACGCACCCGGTCCGCGGGATGTCCTCCAGGGGGAACGGCAGCCCCCGGTCGAGCCCGAAGGCCCGCTGGTGCGCCGCGGCCGCCGACGACATGCAGAAGCGCCCGTTGTAGTCGATCTGGGAAGTGCCGAGGACGACACGGGCGAACTTTCCCAGCGCGTACGCCTTCTCGTTGGTGAGGCCGCCGCCGCCGAAGACGCCCACCGCGTCCGCCCCGTGCCCGTCCCGCGTCCCGCGCAGCGCGCCCGCGATCCGTTCCAGGGCCTCGTCCCACCCGGCCGGCTCCAGCTCGCCGCTCACCGCGTCGCGCACGAGGGGCTCGGTCAGCCGTACACCGGCGGCGAGCACGGCGGGCGCGGTGCGCCCCTTGCCGCACAGGGCACCCCGGTTGACGGGGAAATCGGTGCGCTCCACGACCTCGGGCACCGCGCCATCGGTACCCGGTCGCAGTTTCATCCCGCACTGCAGCGCGCAGTACGGGCAATGGGTGGACGTCTCGGTGCGGGCCATACGCCCAGCGTGCGAGCCGGGTATTACGGGCACCGATGCGTCCGGTTACGCCCCCGGTACGCGCACCTCAGCCCGGGCCGTCGCCGACGGTGAGGTCGGCGGCGAGCGCCTCGGTCACTCCGGGCTCGCGCGGCCCCAGGAAGTGCGGATCCGGCTTGAACACGGCATCCAGGGCGGCCTTGCCCGCCGCGAACACCTCCCGCGTCCCGCCGTAGTACCAGGTCGCATCGTGTACGGCGTCGACCCCCACTCCATATGCGTCGATCCCGGCGGTCCGGCACAGGGCGATGGCCCGCCGGATGTGGAAGCCCTGGCTCACCAGAACCGCCCGGTCGACCCCGAAGATCCTCTTTGCCCGGACACAGGAGTCCCAGGTGTCGAATCCGGCGTAGTCGCTGACGATCCGCCCGTCCGGCACCCCGCGGGCGGTGAGATACGTGCGCATGGCGTCCGGCTCGTCGTACTCCACCCGGCTGTTGTCCCCGGTGACCAGCACGACCTTCACCTTGCCACTCCGGTACAGCTCGGCCGCGGCATCGAGCCTGTGCGCGAGATACGGCGTCGGCCTGCCCTGCCACAGCCCGGCCCCGAACACCACGGCGACCTGCTGCGCGGGAGCGTCGGCCGTGGTCCGTACGCGGGCGTCTGCCGTGGCGTGCAGCCAGGTCGCGGGCGCCAGGGCCACCGCACAGGCGATCATCAGCCCCTGCAGCAGCCACCGCTGCCCGCGTCGTGTGCGCGGCAGCCGCGGCCGCATCGCCGCGAGCCACCCCGGAGCCGCCGGCCGCTTCAGTGCCCTCAGCCGCATGAATCCCCCTGTTTCGGTACCGGTTTCCTCATGTAACGGGACGAACAGAGGAGGGAAAGGGTTCTCCGAACGGGCCGACGGATGCGAAACGCCGGTCCTGACACCGCCCGCGCCCGCCCCGTGAGACAGCGGAAAGCACCCGTCACCGGTGCGAAACGGCACGGCAACGTCCGCCCGGCACCATCGGTCCATGACGGAGACGGCACCGGAACACCCTCGTGAGCCCCTGCCCCTCGACAGCACAGCGCAACTCCTGACCCGCATCACCTCACAGCTCGGAACCCAGCTCAGCCTCGTCTCCCTGAACGGAACCCGCAGGCCTATGCACCCCACCTGGAACGACGCCCACCGCGGCGATGGGGGGCCCTTCGCCCCCACCCTGGTCGCCGTCGCGCACGGCAGCCGGGACCCGCAGGCCCTGCGCACCGTCCAGGAGCTCCTGCAACGGGTACGGGAACTGCGCCCCGGCCTCGACGTACGGCTCGGCCACATCGAGCTGAACGAACCCCTGCTTCCGGCGACGCTGGAAGGCATCGGGGCGGGCGACGCCGTACTCGTACCGCTGCTGCTCGGCCGCGGTCACCACGTCAGGCACGACCTGCCGCTGGCCGCCGAGGCCGCGAGCGAGCTGCGGACCCGGATAGCCGCCCCCCTCGGGCCGCACCCGCTGCTGGTCGAGACGCTCTACGAGCGGCTCGTCGACGCGGGCTGGCAGGCAGAGGACGGCAGGAGCCGCAGCGCCGCCGTCGTGCTCGCAGCAGCCGGATCGCGCGACCCGGATTCCGCCGTCGACACCCGCCGCACCGCAAGAATGCTCAGCGACCGTCTCGGCGGAGTGCCCGTCGTACCCGCGTACGCATCGGCTGCCACGCCCACCGTCCCGGTCGCCCTGCGCGCCCTCGCCGCACGCGGCCGGCACCGGGTGGCCGTGGCCTCGTACTTCACCGCACCCGGCCGCTTCGCCGCGGCGGCAGCCGCCGCGGCACCGTGGATCGCCTCCGCTCCGCTCGGCGCGCACCCGTCCATGGCACGACTGCTGCTGCACCGGTACGACCGGGTGACGGCGGAAGGATCCCTGCCGGGCGAGCGACTGCTGGCGTCGGCCTGAGCCGTCCTGTCGGCCCGGCCGTTTACTGTCGAGGTCATGGACGGTACGCACGACTTCCGGGACACACAGGGTGACACCACGCCCTACGGCACGGCCGACACCGAGCGCTGGGACACCGAGCCCGACAAACGGCCGGGCCGCACCGCCTTCCAGCGCGACCGTGCCCGGGTACTGCACTCCGCCGCCCTGCGCAGGCTCGCCGGGAAGACCCAGGTGGTCACCCCCGGAACCCGGGGCCACGCCTGGGACGCCAGCCCCCGGACCCGGCTGACGCACTCCCTGGAATGCGCCCAGGTCGGCCGCGAGCTGGGCGCCGCGCTCGGCTGCGATCCCGATCTCGTCGAGACGGCCTGCCTCTCCCATGACATGGGCCACCCGCCCTTCGGCCACAACGGCGAACAGGCACTCAACGACTTCGCCTCGGACTGCGGCGGCTTCGAGGGCAACGCCCAGTCGCTGCGCCTGCTGACCCGGCTGGAGCCCAAGCGGTTCGTCCGCGACACCCGCACCGGCGAGCTCGTCAGCGTCGGACTCAATCTGAGCCGTGCCGCCCTGGACGCCGCCACCAAGTACCCCTGGCCCCGCGGCGGGCACCCGACCGATCCCGGCTCACCGAAATTCGGGGTGTACGAGGACGACCTGCCGGTCTTCGACTGGGTCCGAAAGGGCGCACCGCAGGACCGCAAGTGCTTCGAGGCCCAGGTCATGGACTGGTCCGACGACGTCGCCTACTCCGTGCACGACTTCGAGGACGGACTCCACGCCGGGCACATCGACCCCAGCTGTCTTTTCGCCGAACCGGAGCGCCGGGACATCTGGGAGGTCGCCATCGGCCGTTACGTCCCGGCGGACACCGACCCGCAGGAGCTCGCCGACGCCCTCGACCGGCTCGTCGGCCAGGAGTGGTGGCCGCACGGCTACGACGGCTCCGCGGTCGCCCAGGCCCGGCTGAAGGACGCGACGAGCCAGCTCATCGGACGGTTCTGCCTCGCCGCCGAGTCCGCCACCCACGGCGCGTACGGCCCCGGGCGGCTCGGCAGGTACGGCGCCGAACTCGTCGTCCCGCGCGAGGTCCGCAACGAGTGCGCGGTGCTCAAGGCCGTCGCCGACCGTTACGTCATGCAGCGCGCCGAGCAGGAGGCCATCCGCGCCGACCAGCGGATCGTCATCGCGGAGCTCGCTGCCGCGCTCACCGCCCGCGCCCCGGAGGGGCTCGAACCGCAGTTCCGCGCCCTGTACGGGGCCGCGCCCGACGACCGGGCCCGCAAGCGGGTCCTCGTCGACCAGATCGCGGCCCTCACGGACGCCTCGGCCCGTTCCCTGCACGGGACGCTCACCCGGGTTCGGCAGACTGGACCACGACAGGGCACATGACACCTGGATGTGACCGATCGGGGTACACCCTCTTTCGCCATCACGCTGCGTGCGGGACGCTCGCAGGTGGCGGCGCCGCGCAGCACAGCACCGAGGAGGCATCAAGTGGTCGACGCAAACCGGACGTTCGTCATCGTCGGCGGAGGACTTGCAGGAGCGAAGGCGGCCGAGACACTTCGGGCGGAGGGCTTCACCGGCCGGGTGATCCTGATCGGGGACGAGCGCGACCATCCGTACGAACGGCCTCCCCTGTCCAAGGGGTATCTGGCCGGGAAGGAGGAGCGGGACAGCACCTTCGTCCACGAGACGGCCTGGTACGCCCGGGCGGACATCGAGCTCCACCTGGGGCAGGTGGTCACGTCCATCGACCGGGACGGGCGTTCCGTACAGCTCGGTGACAACACCGTCGTCCACTACGACAAGCTGCTGCTCGCCACGGGCGCCGAACCGCGCCGCCTCGACATCCCGGGCACGGACCTGGTCGGCGTCCACCATCTGCGCCGCCTCGCCCACGCCGACCGGCTGCGCAACGTGCTCGCCGCCCTCGGCCGGGACAACGGCCATCTGGTCATCGCCGGGGGAGGCTGGATCGGTCTGGAGGTTGCCGCGGCTGCCCGCGGCTACGGCGCGGAGGTCACCGTGGTCGAACCCTCCTCGACCCCCCTCCACCACGTCATCGGCCCGGAGCTGGGCCAGATCTTCACCGATCTGCACACCGACCACGGCGTCCGCTTCCACTTCGGCGCCCGTCTCACCGAGATCACCGGGCAGGACGGACTGGTCCTCGCCGCCCGCACCGACGACGGCGAGGAGCACCCCGCCCACGACGTGCTCGCCGCGATCGGCGCCGCCCCGCGCACCGCGCTCGCCGAGGCGGCCGGGCTGGACATGGCCGACCGGGCGCACGGCGGCGGCGTTGCCGTGGACGCCTCCCTGCGTACCTCGGATCCGCACATCTTCGCCGCCGGGGACATCGCCGCCGTGGACCATCCACTGCTCGGCACCCGGCTGCGGGTGGAGCACTGGGCGAACGCCCTGAACAGCGGCCCGGCCGCCGCCCGGGCCATGCTCGGCCAGGAGGTGTCCTACGACCGGGTCCCGTACTTCTTCTCCGACCAGTACGACCTCGGCCTGGAGTACTCGGGCTGGGCGCCGCCGGGTTCGTACGACCAGGTCGTCATCCGGGGGGACGCCGGCAAGCGTGAGTTCATCGCCTTCTGGCTGAAGGACCGCAGGGTGCTCGCCGGGATGAACGTCAATGTGTGGGACGTCACGGAGACCGTCCAGGAGCTGATCCGGGCCGGTCAGCAGACCGACCCGGACGCCCTGGGCGACCCGTCGGTGCCGCTGGCGTCGCTTCTCTGACCCGGTGGACAGCCGGGACCGGCCGGCGGCGGGCACCCCGGCCCCGCCGCCGGCCGGTCCCGGATGTCCGGCCCCACCCGTAGACTTCACTCGTGGCAGGCAGGATCAATGACGACGACGTGAAGGCGGTACGGGACGCGGTCCCGATCGACGCCGTTGTCTCCGAGTACCTCCAACTGCGCAACGCGGGCGGCGGAAACCTCAAGGGCCTGTGCCCCTTCCACGACGAGAAGTCCCCCTCCTTCCAGGTGAGCCCGAGCAAGGGTCTCTTCCACTGCTTCGGCTGCCAGGAGGGCGGCGACACGATCGCCTTCGTGATGAAGATCGACCACCTCACCTTCTCCGAGACGGTCGAGCGCCTCGCCGCCAAGGCGGGCATCACCCTGCGGTACGAGGAGGGTGGCTACAACCCCTCCCACCAGCGCGGCGAACGCATCCGGCTGGTCGAGGCCCACAAGATCGCCGCTGATTTCTACCGCGAGCAGCTGGACGGCCCCGAGGCGGAGATCGGCCGCAAGTTCCTCGCCGGGCGCGGCTTCGACCAGGACGCCGCAGCCCACTTCGGCGTCGGATACAGCCCGGCCGGCTGGGATCACCTCACCCGCTATCTGCGCGGCAAGGGCTTCAGCGACAAGGAGCTCATCACCTCCGGCCTCTCCCAGGACGGCCGCCGCGGCCCCATCGACCGCTTCCGCGGTCGGCTCATGTGGCCGATCAGCGACACCTCCGGAGAGATCGTCGGCTTCGGCGCCCGCAAGCTCCGCGACGACGACAACGGCCCGAAGTACCTCAACACCCCCGAGACCTCGATCTACAAGAAGTCCCAGGTGCTGTACGGCATCGACCTGGCCAAGAAGGACATCGCCAAGGTCAGCCGGGCCGTCGTCGTCGAGGGCTACACCGACGTCATGGCCTGCCACCTCGCCGGGATCACCACCGCCATCGCCACCTGCGGCACGGCGTTCGGCAACGACCACATCAAGATCCTCCGACGACTCCTGATGGACAACGGCAGCGCCCGCGTCATCTTCACCTTCGACGGCGACGCGGCGGGCCAGAAAGCGGCCCTGCGCGCCTTCGAGGACGACCAGAAGTTCGCCGCCGAGACCTACATCGCCATCGCCCCGGACAACATGGACCCGTGCGATCTGCGGCTGGCCAAGGGCGACGACGCCGTCCGTGACCTGGTCGAACCCCGCACCCCGCTCTTCGAGTTCGCGCTGCGCCAGATCGTCGCCCGCTACGACCTGGAGACCCCGGCGGGCCGCGCCGCGGCGCTCGACGAGGCGGCGCAGGTGGTGGCGAAGATCAAGACGAGCAGCGTGCAGCGAGAGGTGGCTGTCCAGCTCGCCGGCTTCGTCGGCATCCTCGACCAGGAGTTCGTCGTACACCGTGTTGCCCAGCTCGCCCAGTGGGCCCGCAGCCGGGGCGACCGCGACCCCGCCGGACCGGGACCCACGCGCCGGGGAGCCCAGCAGCCGGTCCAGGCCCCCTCGGCACCCTCCGGCCCCGCGCTGAACCTCCGCAGCCCGGCCCACCGCACCGAGCGCGAGCTGCTCAAGCTCGCCCTGCAGAAGCCCGCCCTCGTCTCCCCGGCTTTCGACGCCTACGGCATCGACGAATTCACCGCCCCGCCGTACGCCGCGGTGCGCCAGTGCATCGCGGAGGCGGGCGGCGCCGAGCAGGGCCTGGCCGAGACCCGCGACTACCTGGTCAGCGTCCTGGACCTGGCGCCCAACGACACCGTGCGCAACCTCGTCACCGAGCTCGCCGTCGAGGTGTTCCACGGCAAGTCCATCGACGAGACGTACGCGGGCATGCAGCTCGTCCAGGTCCGCCTGCGCGCAGTCGACCGCAGGATCGACGACGTCCAGGGCAGCCTCGCCCGCCTGGGGAGCAACGTGGCCCCCGATCATCTGGCCGCCGCGCAGAACGAGGTCTGGGTCCTCCAGCAGTACGCCCAGTCACTGCGGAGCAACGGCGCCGACGCCCTCTGATCCGTAGCGCCGCCCGACCCGCCCGGTAATCGGCCGGTCACGCACCGGACTCAGAAAGTCACCGCACGCCCCTCGTGGCAGCGATGTGTCGTACCCCACACTGGGGGCCGGTGCCTGAGTCATCGGAGCGCGGACGGTCCACCGAAGGCGGACCCCCATCCCCGCGATCCGGCAGCGATCACCTGGAGGTCGCCCCCCGTGCAGACCCGGACCGTGACGACCACGACCGAGCATGTCCCGGCGATTCCCGCGCAGAACCGGGCCACGCGCCATCCCGAGGCGGCGGGACCGCCGCGGGGTGCACCCGACCCGGTGATGGAGGAACCGGTGGAGGTTCCCGAACCCCCGGAGTCACGGAGCCGCCCGGAAGCCGGCGGTCCGTCCTCCGATCTGTTCCGCCAGTACCTGCGGGAGATCGGACGGATCCCGCTGCTCACCGCCGCCGATGAGGTGGAACTGGCGCGCCGCGTCGAAGCGGGCCTGTTCGCCGAGGAACGCCTCGCAGGCACCCCCGACCCGGACACCCGGCTCGCCGTCGATCTGGACCGGCTCGTGGTCATGGGACGCACGGCGAAGCGCCGGCTCATCGAGGCCAACCTCCGCCTCGTCGTCTCCGTGGCCAAACGCTACGTCGGCCGCGGGCTGACCATGCTCGATCTTGTCCAGGAGGGAAACCTCGGGCTGATCAGGGCCGTCGAGAAATTCGACTACGCCCGGGGCTACAAGTTCTCCACGTACGCGACCTGGTGGATCCGCCAGGCGATGTCCCGCGCCCTCGCCGACCAGGCCCGGACCATAAGAGTCCCGGTGCATGTCGTCGAGCTGATCAACCGGGTCGTACGGGTCCAGCGCCGCATGCTCCAGGAGCGCGGCTACGAGCCGACCGCCGAAGAGGTCGCGGCCCAGCTCGACCTGACGCCCGAACGGGTCGGCGAAGTCCTGCGCCTCGCCCAGGAACCGGTCTCGCTGCACGCCCCCGTCGGCGAGGAGGACGATGTCTCCTTCGGCGACCTCATCGAGGACGGCGACGCCGCCTCCCCCGTCGAGTCCGCCGCCTTCCTTCTCCTGCGCGAACACCTGGAGGCGGTGCTCTCCACCCTCGGGGAGCGGGAGAGGAAGGTGGTCCAGCTGCGCTACGGGCTGGACGACGGGCGGCCCCGCACGCTCGAAGAAATAGGCCGGATCTTCGGAGTGACACGCGAACGCATCCGGCAGATCGAATCCAAGACCCTGAACAAGCTGCGCGACCACGCCTTCGCCGACCAGCTCCGCGGCTACCTGGACTGACCAACAGACCGACCGGCATCGCGTTCCGGCCCACACGCACCAACGGGCCGCCCGGCAGTCAGCCGGACGGCCCGTCAGCGCGCTCCTTCTAGTCCACCTCGGCCAGTGCCTGCGCGAACTGTGCCGCGTACAGCCGGGCGTAGGCGCCCTTGGCCGCCAACAGCTCGTCGTGCGTGCCCTGTTCGACGATCGAGCCGTTCTCCATCACCAGGATCACATCGGCATCCCGGATCGTCGAGAGCCGGTGCGCGATCACGAAGCTCGTCCGGCCGTGCGCGAGACGGGCCATCGCCTTCTGGATCAGCACCTCGGTACGTGTGTCCACCGAGCTGGTTGCCTCGTCCAGCACGAGGATCACCGGGTCCGACAGGAACGCCCGCGCAATGGTGATCAGCTGCTTCTCGCCCGCGCTGACCCCGGACCCCTCGTCGTCGATCACCGTGTCGTAGCCGTCCGGCAGGGTACGGACGAAGCGGTCGGCGTGGGCCGCCCGCGCCGCTTCCTCGATCTCCTCCCGGGTGACCTCGCGCGAAGCGCCGTAGGCGATGTTCTCCGCGATCGTGCCGCCGAACAGCCAGGTGTCCTGCAGCACCATCCCTATGCCCGACCGCAGTTCGTCGCGCGACATCCTCGCCACATCGACGCCGTCGAGCGTGATCCGTCCGGCCGTCACGTCGTAGAACCGCATCAGCAGATTGACCAGCGTCGTCTTGCCGGCGCCCGTCGGACCGACGATCGCGACCGTGTGTCCGGGCTCCACACTCAGCGACAGATCCTCGATGAGCGGCTTCTCCGGGTCGTACCTGAAGGACACCTTCTCCAGCGAGACGCTGCCGCGCAGCTCCTTCGGCCGCTCGGCCGTCTCCGGGTCGGGACCCTGTTCCTCGGCGTCCAGCAGTTCGAATATCCGCTCGGCCGAAGCGACGCCGGACTGCACCAGGTTCGCCATCGAGGCGACCTGCGTCAGCGGCATCGAGAACTGGCGCGAGTACTGGATGAACGCCTGCACATCGCCGATCGACAGCGCACCCGACGCCACCCGCAGACCGCCGACGACCGCGACCAGCACGTAGTTCAGGTTCGATACGAACATCATCAGCGGCTGCATGATCCCGCTGTTGAACTGGGCCTTGAAGCCCGCCTCGTACAGCGCGTCGTTCTCCTCGGCGAAGTCCTTCGCGGACTCGTTCTGGCGCCCGAAGACCTTCACCAGGGTGTGCCCGGTGTACATCTCCTCGATATGGGCGTTGAGCCGGCCCGTCACCTTCCACTGCGCCACGAACTGCGGCTGTGACCGCTTGCCGACCCGGGCCGCGACGAACACCGACAAGGGGATCGTCACCAGCGCCACCAGGGCGAGCAGCGGCGAGATCCAGAACATCATGATCAGCACGCCCACGATGGTCAGCAGGGAGTTGATGAGCTGGCCCATCGTCTGCTGCATCGTCTGGGAGATGTTGTCGATGTCGTTCGTCGCCCGGCTCAGCACCTCGCCGCGCTTCTGCCGGTCGAAGTAGGACAGCGGCAGCCGCGCCAGCTTCGTCTGGAGATCCTCGCGGAGCTGGAACACGACCCGGTTGATCACCCGGATCGACAGACGGGTCGACACGAGCATCAGCAGCCCCGCGCCGACGTAGACCACCAGTGCTGCCAGCAGGACGTTCCCCACCGCGCCGAAGTCGATGCCCTGGCCGGGGGTGAAGTCCACCCCCGACAGCATGTCGGCGAGCCCGCCGTTGCCCTGCTCCCGCAGGCCGTCGATGGCCTGCTCCTTCGTCGTACCCTCCCGTATCTGCCGGCCGACGACCCCCGCGAAGATGAGGTCCGTGGCCCCGCCGAGGATCTTCGGCCCTACCACCGAGAGCGCCACGCTCAGTGTTCCGGCGCCCAGCATCAGATACAGCGAGGACTTCTCCCTGCTGAACCTCTTCACCAGCCGCTTCCCGGACCCCTTGAAGTCCATGGACCGCTCGGTGGGCCCTTGGGCCATCATCCGTCCGCCCGGCCCTGCCATCAGGCGGCCTCCGCTTCCGTCAGCTGGGAGAGCACGATCTCCCGGTAGGTTTCATTGCCGTCCATCAGTTCGCGATGGCTGCCCGTCCCGACGACCCGGCCCTCGTCCAGGACCAGGATCCGGTCGGCGTCACGGATGGTGGACACCCGCTGTGCCACGATCACCACGGTCGCACCCGCCGTCTCGTGGGACAGCGCCCGGCGCAGCGCGGCGTCGGTCGCGTAGTCCAGCGCCGAGAAGGAGTCGTCGAAAAGGTAGATCTCCGGCTGCTGCACCAGCGTCCTGGCGATCGCGAGGCGCTGCCGCTGACCGCCGGAGACATTGGTGCCGCCCTGCGCGATCGGCGCGTCCAGGCCGTGCTCCAGCTCCTGTACGAACTCCTTGGCCTGGGCCACCTCCAGCGCGTGCCACAGTTCCTCGTCGGTCGCGTCGGGGTTTCCGTACCGCAGATTCGTCGCGACCGTGCCGGAGAAGAGATACGGCTTCTGCGGGACGAGGCTCACGGTCTTCGCCAGCAGGACGGGATCCAGCGTCCGCACGTCCGTGCCGTCGACCAGCACGTCGCCGTCCGTCACATCGAACAGCCGCGGTACGAGCCCGAGCAGCGTCGACTTCCCGCTGCCCGTCGACCCGATGATCGCGGTCGTCTCGCCGGGCCGCGCCACGAGGTCGACCGAGCGCAGCACGGGCTCCTCGGCCCCCGGGTAGCGGAACTCCGCGCCCCTTACCTCCAGATGACCGTGCTTGCGCAGCTCCGTGACCGGAGCCGTCGGCGGCACCACGCTCGATTCGGTCTCCAGAACCTCCTGGATGCGCTCGGCACAGACCTCGGCGCGCGGCACCATCATGAACATGAAGGTGGCCATCATCACCGACATGACGATCTGCATCAGATACGCGAGGAACGCGGTCAGCGCACCTATCTGCATGCCACCGCTGTCGATGCGGTGCGCACCGAACCAGACCACGGCGACGGACGACAGGTTCACCACCGTCATCACGACCGGGAACATCAGTGCCATCAGCCGGCCCGTGGACACGGCCACATCCGTCAGCTGGGTGTTGGCGCCGCGGAAGCGCTCCTTCTCGTAGCCGTCGCGGACGAAGGCGCGGATGACGCGGTTTCCGGTGATCTGCTCGCGCAGCACCCGGTTCACCGTGTCGAGCCGCTCCTGCATCGTGCGGAACAGCGGCCGCATCCTCTTCACGATGAGACTCACCGAGATACCGAGGACCGGGACCACCGCCAGCAGCACGGCCGACAACGGGACGTCCTGCCCGAGCGCCATGATGACGCCGCCGACGCACATGATGGGCGCCGACACCATCAGGGTGAACGACATCAGGACGAGCATCTGGACCTGTTGGACGTCATTGGTCGTGCGGGTGATCAGCGAAGGAGCCCCGAAGCGCCCGAATTCGCGTGCGGAGAACGACTGCACCCGGTCGAAGACGGACGCCCGTACGTCGCGCCCGAGCGCGGAGGCGGTCCGCGCTCCGTAGTAGACGGCGCCGATGCTGCAGAGGAGTTGGGCGATGCTGACAGCGATCATCACGCCGCCGAACTCCAGGATGTAGCCCGTGTCCCCCTCGACGACACCGTTGTCAATGATGTCTGCGTTGAGGCTGGGCAAGTAGAGAGTGGCGCAGGTCTGCAGGAGCTGGAGCAGCACGAGCAGCGCGATGGTGGGTCTGTACGGGCGCAGATAGGCCCGCAAAAGTTTTATGAGCACGCGTGTCTCTCGGAGTCGACGGACGGCAAAGGCCGCTCCATCCTGCGGTACACCGCACCGCAACCTCCAACGCTTTTGCTCAAGCCCGGGTCAAGAATCCAGCTCGATCCCCGCGTTCCTCAGGCGTGGTCCCCGCGTCCGTCAGACGGCGCCGTCGAAGGCCCCCGGATGCACCTGATCCCGGGTCGCCCTGTACTGCTGGCGCACGGCCCGGCCGACCGGAAGCTCGTCGCCCGGCTCCAGCACCTGCGCCGCCGCACCCTGCCAGGCCGGGGGAGTCCGCGGGTCGAGGGCCCCCTGGGAGACCCCGAGCGCCCACGCCGCCTGCCGGGCGGCACCCAGCGCCGCGTACTGGGCGGGTTGCGGGACGACGACCTGCGTACCGAACACCGCGGGGGCCAGCGCCTGCACGGCGGGCAGCTCCGCGGCCGCGCCCAGCAGGAACACCCGCCGCACCTCCACGCCCCGGCCGCGCAGCACATCCAGCGCGTCGGCCAGGGAGCACAGCATCCCCTCGAAGGCCGCCCGCGCCAGATGCTCCGGCTTCATCGACTCGCGCCGCAGCCCGCTCAGCGTTCCCGCGGTGTGCGGCAGCTGCGGGGTGCGCTCGCCCTCCAGGTACGGCAGCAGTACGAGCCCCGAGGAACCCGGTGTCGACTTCAGCGCCAGCGCGGACAGCTCGTCCAGATCGTCCAGGCCCAGCATCTCGGCGGTGCCGCGCAGCGCACGTACGGCATTGGAGGTGTGGACCACCGGCAGATGCATGCCGGTCGCGTCGGCGAACGAGGTGATCATTCCACTCGGATCCGCCAGCGCCTCGTGGTGCACGGCCATCACCGAACCCGACGCGCCCAACGACACCACGGCGTCACCGGCCGCGACCCCGAGCCCGAAGGCGGCACCCATCGTCTCGCCGGTCCCCGCCGAGATCAGCAGCCCCTCGGGTGTCGTCCCGGCGGCGTCGGACGGACCGAGCACCTCGGGCAGCGCGGCCTGGTGGCCGAGCGCCAGCTCCACGAGATCGGGCCGGTAGGAGCCGGAACCCGCCGACCAGTAGCCCGTGCCGGACGCGGCACCGCGGTCGGTGGTCCGGCGGGAGGGCCGGCCGAGCAACTGCCACACCAGCCAGTCGTGCGGCTGCAGCACGGCGGCGACACGCTGCGCGTTCTCCGGCTCGGTGCGGGCCAGCCAGCGCAGCTTCGCCACGGGCTGCGCGGCCTGCGGTACGGACCCGACCGCCTCGGCCCAGGCCTGCCGGCCGCCCAGCCCGTCGATCAGATCGGCCGCGGCGACCTGCGCCCGCCGGTCGTTGCCGAGCAGCGCCGGACGTACGAGATTGCCCTGGCGGTCCAGCGGCACCAGGCCGTGCTGCTGCGCGGACACCCCGATGGCCTGCACACCCTCGAGCAGACCGCCGGAAGCCGCCTCACCGAGTGACAGCAGCCACGCCTGCGGATCCACCTCGGAGGCCTTGGCCTCGATGGGATGCGCGGCATACCCCTGCCGCAGCACCGCACCCGTGTCCGTGTCACAGACGACGATATGAGTGAAGGCGGATGAACTGTCCAAGCCGGCGACTATGCCCATACCCAGGATTCTGCCGCACCGGCGGAGCTTTGCCCTACCGGGCGCCACCCGGCACCCGGCAGAGGGCCGGGTCAGGTGTTCGTGGTGCCCCAGTCGTCGCTCCCGTGGTGACCGTTGTGGCCACTGCGCTCCCGCAGCGAGCGCACCCGGTCGGAGACGGAGACGGGCACCTTGTCCCCGACCTTCTCGCTCACCGAGTGGTACGCCTTGCCCGCGAACTCCCGGCCGCCGTGCGCGGCGGACTCCGCGGCGTTGCGTACGGCGGGGTTCTCGGCGAGCCGCTGTGCGGACTTCTTCAACTGCTCGTAGCGCTCGCGCCCGGCTCGCGTGCCGAGCACGTAACCGAGGGCCACTCCGGCGATGAACGTGAGCCGGTACCGCATGGCTGCCACCCTTCCTTCGCTCTGTGCAACGTGTGCTGGCCGCCTACCCGCGGGCACCCGAGATCACCCCGGGCGATACCGATTGGCGAAGCACCCCCCTGCTTGCGCTAATGTATGTGTCGCAGCGAACGCGCGCCGCTCGGCAGCCGCCAGGCAGGTACGATTCGAGGCAACGGAACAATCCCCTGTAGCTCAATTGGCAGAGCAGCCGGCTGTTAACCGGCAGGTTACTGGTTCGAGTCCAGTCGGGGGAGCGCGATCCCCTGTAGCTCAATTGGCAGAGCATTCGGCTGTTAACCGGAGGGTTACTGGTTCGAGTCCAGTCGGGGGAGCGGAACGGAAGAGGACCCTTCGGGGTCCTTTTTCGCGTGCCCGGCGAGGGCCTGCCGACGACTCTTTCGGGGCGATTCGGCACCGGCCGGAACCGGGCAGCATGCAGCGCAGTCTTCATGGTCACGCGAAGCCGACCATCCGCAGCAAGAGATCGTATGACCGGCTATGCTGCGGCAGACGGCGCGCACACATGTACGCGCCACGCCGAAACGGGGCGGTAGCTCAGCCGGTTAGAGCAGCGGACTCATAATCCGTCGGCCGTGGGTTCGAGTCCCACCCGCCCCACTTGCGCACGCCAGGAGAAACGTTCTGACCTGGGGAAACGCGGTTTGCGGGGTCATTTTGCGTGTGGCGGACGCCTCAAGAAGGTGTGGCGGACGTGGTTTTTCACGCGTCCGGGACGAGCCTTGAACAGCTGTGAGCTGGGCTTTTGTAGCCCCTCGTCCGTGGGATGAGGCTTCTGCCACACGTCGGCATCGTTCCAGTCCCGCAGTCGCCGCCAGCAGGTCAGGCCCGCGCCGAAGCCCAACTCTTGAGGCGCGTTTCTGGCAGCGGCTTGCGGCCCGGGTGCCTGAATCGGCGTTCCTTGCGTGGCAGCAGCGGCTCGATCCGCTCCCACAGGCCATCCGACACGATCCTCCTCCGCGAGAAGACACCGGAGTGTGTGAAGTGGGAGGGCACCATCTGGCACAGCAACCACACCGACGACCTCATGACGGAAGAGGTCACGCGACGGCGGAGAGAACTCCAGGCCGGGGCAGAGCGCTTGCGAAGCCGGCGGATGGGAAGTGCAGGATCGAACACCCCAGGCGAGGCCAACGCCAGTCCCTGCCCCTGAAGGGGCTACCCGCCGCCCTGCCCGTCGAGACAGGTGATTGAGAAGGCGCCGGTACCTGGGCGCGGGTTCGCTGATTTCGGGCTTGGCCACATTGGTACAGCGGCCGCATGTGAGATCGATCTTGAGGTGGCTGCCCGCCCCGCCGGTCGGTACCGGTGGTTTGGTACTACCGGGCGAGAAGGGCGCTTACGGTCTTGCCGCCGGCCGTCCCGCGGGTCACCGCGGTGGTGCGGGCGAGTCGGTTGACCATGGGCCAGCCGAATCCTCCGGTGCCGTCGTTCAGGTCGGGGGTGCGCATGAGCGGCGCTTGCGGGCTGTGGTCATGTACGGCCACCTCGATGCTGTCCGGGTGCGCGGCGAGGTCCAGGGTGCAGGTGCCGCCGCCGTGGCGCAGGGCGTTGGTGACGAGTTCCGAGACCACCAGGACCACGGTGTCGGCAGTCTCAGCCGCGCTCGCCGGCGGTACGAGACCTTCGAGGAATTCCCGGGCGCTCTGGCGTGCGCCGGCAACGGATGCCGTGGAACGGGCGGTTGCCACGCTGACGCTCATTGTGTCCATCAGGTCACCCTGGTCTCTGGATCGTCACGCAGGTCCTGTCTGGCGCTGCTTATGCCCGGCCCGTGGTGTGTCAACCGCGCGAGCGCCGGCTGTGGCGCGTGTCCTGAGCGGTCATCCGCATGGCCAGACGGGGCGGCTGTGGTGTTCGCGGAGTCGAGGTTGGCGGTAACGGCGCTGGTCGGAGTGGGCGAGCCTGGCCGGAGCGGGACCGCCGCGCACCCGTTCCGTGGCCGATGCCGACTATCTCTCCACCTGGGTCCCAGAAATCTATGTCGGCCGGAGTAGACATTGTGGTGGCGGCGTGGTTATGGTTTCTCTCGTAGCCCAGAGAGACAGCAGGGCCCGGCAGAGACGAACTGGCGGGCAGCAGTAACCGCAGTTGCAGTTCGCAGGACGGTGCGGTGGTGGAGTTTCGAAGCCAGGGTTGTTGTAGGACGGCGACGGGGCTGACGGCCGGACCGGGTGGCCCGCAGTGATCAGGGGCCGCCGTGAGCAGTACCGCAGTTCACGCGGCAGCAGTACCCGCAAGTGCAGTACCCAGCAGTGAAGTTGAGTGAGCAGTACCTCGGTGAATGGCGTCGATTGCGGGCGCGCGCATCGGGAGGTTCGGCAGTGGGGTTCTAAGCCAGAGCAGACGCAGGACGGGCGACGGGGCTGGCTGTCGAAGGGTGGCGCTGAGAC